>CAYGXB010000084.1:0-10848 GCA_964353605.1 uncultured Bacteriovoracaceae bacterium | reverse complement strand
TTTCTACCGGCCCACACGGGGATCGGATACTGTAATATCAGTAGAGTATGCTGGCCTGGGCGGCGATTACCACTACACGCGGGTCACTGCGCGGGCGGCCCAGTTCTTTCCCATCTATAAGGATACAGTTGCCTTGATGTTGAAGGGCAGATGGGGTACTATTAATGGGAGTCAAGGAGAAAAGGTGCCGGTATCCGAGTTGTATACACTCGGGGGCATGAATACAATCCGGGGCTTCAAGTATGGGGAGATCGGGCCGCGGGACAACCTAGGGAATGTGGTAGGAGGCAAGCGCATGGCGATATTTAACACCGAGATTACCTTCCCGATAGGAAATGTCCCCGGACTTTCCGGCCTCGTATTCTTGGATGCCGGCAATGCCTACAACGAACGCATCGATCTGTCGAACATCAAAAAATCCTACGGGATCGGCTTCAGGTGGGTCACGCCTATGGGCCCCTTGCGGCTTGAATACGGCAAGGTCATCAACCCGAAGGACTATGAATCCAGCGGCGGTTGGGATTTTACCATCGGGACATTCTTCTAAATAAAAGTGGAGGTGTAGGTATGAAAAAGATATTAGGTGGTTTGATTGTTTTCCTCGTGATTGCTTGCGCGGGACTGACGGCGCAGGCGCAAGATGCCAAGATCGCATACATCGATGCCCAGCGGCTGATCCTCGAGAGCGCACCCGGCAAGGAGGCAGCAGGTAAGATGGAGAAGCTCCAGAAGGAGAAGCAGGCCCAGCTCGACAAGATCGAACTGAATATCAAGAAGCTCGCCGAGCAGCTTTCCGCAAAATCGCCAGCCATGAGCGAAAAGGCAAAGGCGGACCTCGAGGACCAATATCAGCAGGAGTTGAAAAACAGGGAGCGGTTTTTAAAAGACGCCCAAGAGGAACTCCGCAAGAAGGAGGCAAGCCTGATAAAGCCCATTCGCGACGACCTCGACAAGATCATTTCGGACTACGGTAAGAAAAATGCCCTCGATATCATCTTCGACAGCAAGATGCCGGGCCTCATCTATGCCTCCGACCGGATCGACATCACCAAGCCGATCCTCGATATCTATAACAAGCAGGCTCAGGAAAAGGCTGGGCAGACAACGCAGCCCAAAAGAACTGAGGAGAAGGAGAAAAAGAAGCCGTAATGCGTCTATCCGCTATAGCAATCCACCTTAAGGGCACATTGAGGGGCGAGGATAAAGAAATCCTCAAGGCCTCCACCATCGAAGACGCATCTGGAAGCGAAATCACCTTCCTTGCCAATCCCAAGTACACGGAAAAGGCTTATCATTGCAAGGCTGGGGCGATCATCGTCAAGGAGGAGTTCGCTGTGGATATCCCCCAGGTCATCGTCGACAATCCGTACCTCGCCTTTGCCGAGGTCATCACGCTCCTTAATCCGGAGAAAGAATACGCACCTGGGATTTCCAACCTGGCCTGCATCCATGAGGAGGCACACATTCATAAAGACGCCACGATCTTTCCCCATGTCTTTGTCGGCAAGGGGGCGCGGATCGGGGAAAAGACCGTGGTGTACCCAGGATGCTTCATCGGCGATGACGTGGAGATCGGCTCCGACACCCTCCTCTACCCGCATGTGGTCATCTATGACGGCTGCAGGATAGGAAAGCATTGCATCATCCACGCCGGGGTGGTCATCGGTGCGGACGGGTTCGGGTTCGTCTGGGATGGATCTAGGCACCGCAAGATCCCCCAGGTGGGCATCGTGATCATCGCTGACGAGGTAGAGATCGGCAGCAACTGTACGATCGACCGCGCCGCCCTGACCGCAACGATGATAGGCTCGGACGTCAAGATGGACAACCTGGTGCACATCGGCCACAACGTTACGGTCGGGGACCACACCATCATCGTGGCGCAGACCGGTATTGCGGGCAGCGCCCGCATCGGCAGGCATGTCGTTCTTGCCGGCCAATGCGGAGTCGCGGGCCATATCACGGTAGGCGACGGCTGCACTGCCGCTTCCCGAGCGGGTATTACTTCCGACCTCCCACCTGGAAAGGTGGTTTCGGGTTATCCGGCCTTCGACCACCAGCAATGGCTGCGGGTACAGAAGGTCTACAAGGAACTGCCTGACCTGGCCAAAAGGATCAGAGCTCTCGAAAGGAGGCTCGATGGCAAAGATTAAGCCTTCTGCGCACGTCTCTCCCCAGGCGAAAATCTATGCGGGTGTGGAGATCGGTCCGTACTGCATCATCGGCGATGACGTGGAGATCGGCGCCGGCACTGTTGTCGGACCGTATTCGTTGATCCAGGGCCATACCACCATTGGAAGGGAGTGTGTCATCACCGGCTATGCGAGCATAGGCGGCCCGCCCCAGGACTTCAAGTACAAAGGGGAAAAGACGAGCCTTACCATCGGGGAGAAGAACACCATCCGGGAGTTCGTGACTATCAACCGGGGGACGGTGCATGGCGGCGGCGTCACAACCATCGGGAGCCACAATCTCCTCATGGCCTACTGCCATGTGGCCCATGACTGCAATGTGGGAGACCATGTGGTGATGGGAAACCTCGCGACTCTGGCCGGACACGTCCACGTGGAGGATTATGTCATCGTTGGCGGACTCTCGGCCGCCCATCAGTTCACCCATATTGGGGCGTATGCGATCATCGGCGGCGGCTCCATGATCAGCCTTGATATCATTCCCTATGCCAAGGCCTCCGGTGACAGGGCCAGGATATACGGCATCAATACCGTGGGCCTCAAACGCAACGGCTTTCCAGATGAGAGCATCAAGGCCATCGGCGGGGCCTATAAAATCCTCTTCAAGCAGGGCCTCATCCTCAAGGAAGCCCTGGAGGTGCTGAGAAAGGAATTCCCCGACTCAACAGAGATCGCCCGCATGGTGGAATTCGTGAAGAACTCGACACGGGGGTTAGCGCGGTGACGAAGATCCGGGTGGCTGTCATCGGAGTCGGCTATCTGGGCAGGTTCCATGCCCTCAAGTATGCCGCCATGGAGGATGTCGAGCTCGTTGGGGTCGTGGATACCGATGCATCACGGGCACGCGAGGTGGCTTTTGAAGCGGGCACGATAGCCTATACGGACTATGCCGATGTGATCGGCAGGGCAAATGCGGTCAGCGTTGCCGTTCCCACATCGGTCCATGCCGCGGTTTCCATCCCCATGCTTGAGAAGGGGATTGCGGTCCTGCTCGAAAAGCCTATGGCGGCTGGGATCGAAGATTCGAAGGCCATTATCGACGCGGCGGAAAAAGGGCATGCCATCCTCCAGATCGGGCATCTCGAGCGGTTCAACCCTGCCCTCCTCAAACTCGCCGACAGCATTAAAAAACCGATGTTCATCGAGGTGCATAGGATAAGCCCGTTCAAGGAACGGGGCACGGATGTGGATGTCATCCTGGACCTCATGATCCATGACATCGACATCATCCTCTCGCTCGTCAAATCCGAGATCATCTCCGTCGAGGCGATCGGGATGCCGGTGCTCACCGATGCGGTTGATATAGCCAATGCTCGCCTGAAGTTCTCATCCGGCTGCATAGCCAATATCACGGCCAGCCGCATCTCCGCCGATGTGATGCGCAAAATCCGTATCTTCCAGCCGGACTCCTACATCTCGATCGATTATGCCAACGCCATTGTGGACGTCTATACCCTCGGAGAAAACAGGCAGATCCTGCATGCCCGCCACGATATTTCCGAATCAGATGCACTGCAGGCGGAAATTCGCTCCTTCGTGGACGCCGTCAAAGGGGAGAACACGGTCGTTGTTGACGGTTTGGCAGGGCTCAAAGCTATTGAGGTGGCCTACCTCATCAAGAACAATATGCTACTACCTGAGCGATGAGAGAAAAGGGAACCAAGCTTCAATACCCCCACCCCCTTGAACTCAAGTGGGGACGATGATCCGTCGAATGTCTAGCCTCCTAAAGATTTAGGGACAGGGAGGTCCGAGTTATTTTAGAATTATGAAAATGAAGAAGATACTTATCACGGCGGGAGAGGCGAGCGCTGACCGCCATGCCGCGACCCTCATCAGGGCCATGAAAAAGGCCATTCCCGAGGCCGAGATCTTTGGTATGGGCGGCCCTGAAATGGTTGACGCTGGGTTCGATGACCGCTATTCCATGCATGCGCTCTCTGTCATGGGTTTCTCCAATGTCCTGCCGCGGTTGGTCGGGATACTCCGCGTCTTGCGGGGCATCAAGGAGCTCATACTTAAAGAGAGACCCGATATCTTCATCCCCATCGATCTCCCGGATTTTAATATGCGCCTTGCCCGATTTGCGCATGCACGCGGGGTCAAGGTGCTCTACTACATCGCGCCTCAGGCATGGGCTTGGAGACGGTCCCGGGCGCGCAGCTTAGCGCAGATCACGGACGGACTCGCCGTTATCTTTCCGTTCGAGGAAACGTTCTTCCGTGCCTTTAACGTGAATGCTCGTTATGTCGGCCATCCCCTCCTGGAACAGACGCCCGCCATCAGTTCAGGGATGTGGCCGCCGAAAAGGATCGCCATCATGCCGGGGAGCAGGAGGGACGAGATTGTGAGGATGCTCCCGACCATGTTGGGAGCAAAATCCATCATCGGGAAGAGATACCACAATATTCAGTGGTATCTGCCGGTTGCAAAAGGGCTTGATTTCGCATTCATCAGGAAAAGGGTGGACAACGACGTAACTCTTACCGAGAGCATGCCGCAGACGGATCTGGCCATGGTGAAGTCTGGGACTGCAACCTTCGAACTGGCGCTTCAGGGGGTACCCGAGGTGATCTGTTACCAGACCTCCCTGATCAACTATCTTCTGGCAAAGGCCTTCATCAAGGTCGATTATATTGGCATGCCTAATATTGTAGCCGGGAAAACGGTGGTCCCCGAACTCATCCAGGATGCGTTTACCGCGGAAAATCTCGCCTTTTCCCTCATGCGTTATTTAGACGATAAGACCCTGTACATGGATACGAGAAACGCCTTTATCGAATTGCGTTCTGCTCTGGGTGCAAAGGCTGCATCCATCGAGGTGACACAGTGGGTAAGCGACTTGCTTTAGCAGACAAGGAAGACCTGGTAGTATATGGGAGGCTAATCGCCTACCTCAAGCCGTATTGGCCGAAATTGGCCTTTGCCGGCCTCCTCATGCTCATCCTCTCGGGTTCGCAGGGTCTGCTGGCATTCCTGGTAAAACCTGCCATGGACGATATCTTCATCGCTAAGGATGTGACCAAACTCTACCTCATCCCGGTGGCGGTGCTCTTCATCTTCCTCATCAAGACCGTGAGCGACTATGGGCGGTATTACCTCATGGCCGATGTCGGCCAGCGCATTATCCTGGATATTCGGAACCATCTCTATGCCCACATCCAGACCCTTTCCATGCACTTCTTCATTCAGACGCCGACGGGGGTTCTCATCTCCAGGATCACCAATGACGTCAATATGGTGCAGGCATCCGTCACCAATGCCGTCACCGGTCTTATCAAGGAGATCTTCACCATCGTGGGCCTTGTATTTGTGGTGTTCTACCGCGACTGGCAGCTCGCAATCGTCGCCATGATCGTGTTCCCGGCCGTAGCCTACCCAATCAGCCGTTTCGGGGAGCGGCTCAAGCACTATTCGACAAAAAGCATGACCGTCATGGGCGACATCATGACCATCCTGGACGAGGCTATATCAGGGATACGCATCGTGAAGGTCTATAATATGGAGGACTACGAGCTGAAACGCTTCGAGGTTGAGAGCTCCCGCTATTTCAGAAACTGGATGAAGAGGCTCGCCGTACGGGCAATTTCCGCCCCACTCATGGAACTCATCGGCGGCCTTGCCATTGCCTTCATCATCTGGTACGGGGGGATGAAGGTCATCCACGGAGCGAATACTCCTGGCGATTTCTTCTCCTTCATGGCGGCCATCTTCATGCTCTATGCCCCCATCCGAAAGATCAACGACATCAATATCGAGGTCCAAGAAGGGATCGCGTCTGCCAGGAGGGTTTTCACCCTGATGGATACAAAGCCGGATATGGAGGAAAAGCCTCATGCCCTTGCCCTCGGAAGGAGCGGGGGGAACGTGGAATATCGGGATGTCAGGTTCACCTATGATGGATTGGAATACGCCCTCAAAGGGATCAGCTTCAAGGCGGAAAAGGGCATGAAGATCGCCTTCGTGGGGGAATCCGGCGGGGGAAAGACCACCATCATCAACCTCCTGCCACGGCTCTACGATGTGACCTCGGGAACAATCTTCATCGACGGCCATGATATCAGGGATCTCACCATCAAGTCACTACGGGCGAATATCGCTATGGTGACCCAGGAGATGGTCCTGTTCAACGACACGATTAAAGCGAACATCGCCTATGGATCCGACAGTTCTTCCATGGAGAAAATCATCGAGGCGTCCAAGGCAGCCAACGCCCATGATTTCATCATGGAAATACCGGACGGGTACGACACCCTGGTCGGAGAGGCGGGGGTCAGGCTCTCAGGCGGCCAGAGGCAGAGGATCTGCATCGCCAGAGCAATCATGAAGGACGCCCCCATCCTCGTCCTCGATGAGGCGACTTCCTCGTTGGATACCGAGAGCGAGAAGGAGGTCCATGCCGCCCTGGATAAACTCATGGTGGGCAGGACCACCCTCATCATCGCCCACAGGCTTTCCACCGTACAGGGTGCGGATTGGATCATCGCCCTTAACAAGGGTATCATCGTGGAGGAGGGGACACACGAAGACCTCCTGAAGAGAACCGGCTACTATACAAGGCTCTACAACCTCCAGTTCGGCAATGCGTAAAGGCCTCTCCCATATCTATAGCTTCTCAGTTGGCTTGAGGAACTTTCTCTATGATCTGGGCATCCTCAAGGCCTCCATCGTCGTCCCTTTCGTTATCAGCATCGGGAATATCGAGGCGGGAGGCACAGGCAAGACCCCGTTCACCATCGCCCTGGCACTGGCGCTCAAAGATAGGGGTCACAGGGTCTGCATCGTCACGCGGGGCTATAAGGGAAGGCGCAAGGGTACTATGCTCGTAAGCGCACAGCATTCGGCAAAGGATGTAGGTGATGAGGCTCTGCTTATGGCCAGATTGACCGGGCTTCCGGTGATCAAGTCCCCGGACAGATTGGCAGGAGCCACCTATGCAAGCAGAGAATTGGCGGCCGAAATCATTATCCTTGACGATGCCTTCCAGCACCGGAGGATACACCGGGATTACAATATCTGCCTGGTATCGACGCGCCTCGATCAGGAAGCTCTCCTGCCCTTGGGATGTCTCCGGGAAGGTGCATCGGCATTGAAGCGGGCAGATCTCGTTCTCTCCACCAAGGATTCTTCCTCAGGGAGCCTGACAGCCGATCTCGTTGTGGTAGGCTTGGTCGACAGATTCGGGAACCCGGTAATGAGACAGATCGCGGGCGATGTGCTTGCATTCTGCGGGATTGCAAAGCCGGAATCCTTCTTCCAGTTGATCAAGGCCTCGGGCGCTAGGGTAGATGCCATGCGCTTCAGGGACCACCATCCCTATACCCGCGGGGACATCCGGCGCATCAGGTGGCGTGCTCGGGGCAAAGACCTCATTATTACCACGGAAAAGGACTTGATACGACTGATGCCGGAACAGCTCGACGGAAGATGGCATGCCCTCAGGGTGAAGATGGAGATACCGGAACTGGACCGGATCATAGAGGAGATAGAGACGCGTGTTAAGAACAGGCGTATTTCTCGATAGGGATGACACCATCATCAGGGATGTCCATTATCTGAGCGTTCCAGAGCAAATTGAGCTGCTCCCGGAAGTGCCGGGGGCGATCAGGCTCCTGAACGAAAACACCATCCCCGTCATCATTATCACCAACCAGTCCGGCATCGCCCGCGGGCTCCTCGACGAAGAAATCCTCAGCGCTATCCATGAACGGCTCGTGGGTTTGCTCGCAGCAAAGGTCGCCAGCATCGATGCCATCTACTACTGCCCTCACCACCCCGCGGGCACCGTGGCGGCCTATGCCATGGCGTGCGCCTGCCGCAAGCCGTCCCCCGGCCTGCTCCTCAGGGCGGCGCTCGATTTCGACCTCGATCTGCCCCGCTGCAACCTGGTGGGCGACAAGGCCATCGACATCGAGACCATTCAGCGCGTGGGCGGCAAATGGATCCTGCTTTCCCCGAGCGACGGGCCCCGGATAGCGACCGCGCATACGAGACGCACTATTGGTAACGCCATCCACTGGATAATGGAGGACCTGATCCCATGAAAAAGCCAAAAAAGATTCGCTATGCGATCCAGTACCTGCTGATCAAGGGCCTCATCCGGCTCATACAGGCTATGCCATATCGTTTGGCCACCGCCATGGGGAGATGTATGGGCCTGCTGATCTGGGGCCTGGACCCGTTGCACCGCCGGATTGCCAACGTGCAGATGCGCGCCACCTTGGGCAAGGCCTATCACTGGTCCTTGAGCCTCAAGATGTTCATGCATATCGGCATGATCCCCGTGGACATGATCAAGGCCCTCTACACGGATGACGCCGAGCTGTTCAAGCGTTTCGAGATCCACGGTATGGAGAACATCCAGGCCGCGCTCTCAAGCGGCCGGGGGGTGATGTGCATCTCGGCCCATATGGGCAATTGGGAGGTGCTCGGGCATATATTCAAGCTCCTCGGCCGCGATTTTCATATCCTGATGGATATCCGTAACGACCCGCATATGGATTCCATCATCAAGGAGATGCGCGGGCGCCTGCCCGGGGTCGTCATTGAGCCGCCGCGGGGCGGCATGGTCCCCAGGATCGCCGGTCTGCTCAGGCAGGGCCACTGTGCCGGTGTCATGATCGACCTGCGCGGCAAGCAGGGCATCATGCTCGTGTGCGACGTGCTCGGGTTGCCCGCCCCGACCAGCCCGGCCCCGGCGCTCATCGCCATCAAGGGCGAGGCCCTGATCGTCCCGGTCTATGCCCTTAAAAAAGGCGCTACCTACGCGATATATTTCGAAAAGGCGCTCGACGCCAGGGATTACGGCCGGCCCGAGGATGTGCCGGACCAACTCACCGAGTGTTGGCGATCCGAGCCCATCGTGCGCCTGAGTACCTACATGCAGGATTGGCTGACCTCCATCGTGAATGCCCACCCCACCCAATGGATCTGGCTCTACAGCCGTTGGGCGCGCCGCTCGGACATGCGCCGCCTTATAAGGGAGGGGCAGGATTTCAAGACCTATGTCCTCGCCCAGGCACAACGTCTGGAAAGGGAGGCGCCCCACGCGACGGCTGAGGGGTCATGATTCTACAAGGCTGAGGAAATTTGCTCCGGGCGTGAGAATGGTGAAGGGCACATGAACATGCGCGACCTAATAGGCACGTTAGAATACTGGGCATTCCTCGCCCTCATTCAGGGAATACGGATCATCCCCTACCGCATGGCCATTGCCTTAGGCAGGATCGCGGGCGTCCTGGCCTGGGCCTGCGACCCCCTGCACCGCAAGACGGCCGCCATCCAGATGCGCGCTGCCCTCGGCGAGTCCTACCGCCCAGGCATGCCCTTGAAGGTATTTATGAACCACGGCGACATCCTCATCGATGCCATCCGCTATGCCTATATGAACGATATCGCGATCCGGCGGCGGGTCACGGTTGAAGGACAGGAGCATCTCGACGCCGCCCTGGCAACGGGGCGGGGGGTCATGCTCATCACCGGGCATATCGGCAACTGGGAGATCCTGGCCCACATACCGCGCCTGCTGGGCGTCGCGTTCTGCGTCATGGCGGATACACGCAGGGATCCGAAGCATGAATCGATCGTGAACGCGATCCGCTCTCGCTCCGGGGCTACCATCCTGCCGCCCAAGGGCAAAGTGCGCATGATCATCCGGGAGCTGAAAAAAGGCCGCACCATCGGTTTCGTGATCGACAACCGGGGCGATCACGGAAAACAGATTCTCTGCACCATCTTCGGCATGCCCGCCACCACCAACCCCGCACCGGCCCTGATTGCCGTAAAGGGCAATGCCATGATTGTCCCGGTATCGGCCATCAAACAGCGAGATACCTATGTAATCCGCTTCGAGCATCCGGTGGACGTGCGTGCGTTCCAGGACGACCCTATTCAGTCGATCAGCGATTTCATGCAGTCCTGGGTCGAATCGGTCGTACGGCGTTACCCGGACCAGTGGTTTTGGCTCTACAGCCGCTGGATCCGCCGCTCTGAGATGCGCCACATCATTCGCTCCGGAATCGACTTCCAGCAGTATGTTCTCCTTCATGCAGACGATTTTCAGGGATAAACGTTCTGGAGGTCTGAAGGAGTGTTATTAACTCATTTAGCGCTCTTCGATGACCCACCTGATCTCATCGAATCGCACTTTAGTTATCGGGAGGATCCTCACAAAGTAAACCAAGAAGAGGATGAAGGTGTCCGGACCTATGCCAAAAAGCAGCCGAATGCTTCTAAGGGCCGATTCCGGCTGCGGCATAATGGAATTCTTCCCTCCGTATCCGAGCAGAGCGGATGCCAGGCCTATGGCGGCAGCAGATACCTCCTTGTACAGGAAGAGGGTACAGCCCCAGAAAGCGCCTTCCCTTAAGATTTTTTCACTCTCATATGCACCTAACCCAGAACACCTTTATGGTACAGATAGATATGCCTTGAGCGCGAATAAGGGGGTTGGTTATTCCTTCACAACCAAGGTGATGGGCTGGATCCTGCCGATGGCGTTGTAGGCATAGTCGCGCACGTACCAGGAGCGGTCGGTGCTGAGGACCTGCTTGAGGAGGTCGAGTGCATCCTGGCCGCCGATCTCGCCCAAGGCCCAGCAGGCTTTGGTCCGCACGTTGAGTTGCGGATCGGCTAGCGCATTCTCGACCAGTGCAAA
>CAYGXB010000083.1:0-10981 GCA_964353605.1 uncultured Bacteriovoracaceae bacterium | reverse complement strand
GCGGGACTTCAACCCGCTAGATAAACAACTGTTACTGCGTACGGACGTCCATAAAAAACAAGTCACTACCTTTCGATACCTGAAGGGCATATCTTGGGTACCTGAGGATCATCTCCTGCATCATACTCTTTCCAGGACCTTTCGAAATGCGTTTGACTTAAAAATGAGCACCAGCCTTGGGTTTTGTGTCATACTGTGCATGCACCCTGCCGCATAACACCTGGCTTCAGGTGTACCTGCACGGGATGCTAGAGCTCCGCCTGAGACCTGGTGGGGTGGTCGCTTGCCGCAAGGGGCTTAAGGAGCTGCGATGGTAGTGTTATGGCGTGTAATTGATAACCCGCCGGGCTGTCACCAACCTGGTGCGATGTTTTTGCAAGTCGAGCTCTCCGATCTTGATCTGGCCTGAGTGCGCTGATGAAGCATGGATGAACCGGCCGTTTCCGATATAGAGCCCTACATGATTGATCCGGCAGTGTTTCCGATGCTGCTTGCCGAAGAAGATGAGGTCTCCCGGCCTCACTGCGGAGAGCGGGACATGTTTCCCCTCCCGGACCTGTTCCCGTGATGTCCGGCTCAAGGTGATGCCGTTTTCGCCGAACACATACTTGACGAACCCGGAACAGTCAAACCCTTCCGGCGTTGATCCTCCGTAACGGTAGGGAACTCCTAGGTAGCTCTGGGCCGATTCCAGGATCTTGCGGGTCAGTTCGTCCAGTTGCTCCTCATCCGTTCCCTGCATGCACCGCTCTGCGTAAGCTTTTGCCAGCCAAAGATCAATGTGCTCTTCGTTGGAACGCTCATCGTTCGCCATGGCCTCGCTGTTGATCGGCGGACTTGATGCCAAGGCCTTGTGGACCGTTGCGGCCTTGTGCATGAGCCTGGCGTGTCTGGTCTTTTTATGGTGTATGGCTCCGCTGCTGGATGCGTGCCTGGCTTTTATCTTCAGTTTGGCAGTTGTGGTCTTTTTTGTTGCGTGCATGTGGTGCTGTTGGGTCTTCTCCCTGACCGCAGCCTGCTTCATAGTCACCGCAGGCTTTCCCTTCGTATTGGATATGTGCGTTTGTGCTGCCTGCCCGAAATCCGCCCCAATCAGCCCGATGAGTACTGCAAAGCTAACCCCAACGAGAAGAGGTACCGGGAGCAGATTTTTTGTCCTGCCGAATTGTACTCCCTTTGCATATGCCCATTCTTTCACGCAGCCGTTTGCCAAAAAAAAGCAACGGTTCTCATTGGCCCTTGTTACGGATGCTTGCCCCGGCCACAGGCCTGTCTCTTCCGGAGGGAGTATATGCATCTCATCTACTTTTCGGCGTTTTTTCGCAGAAACTTTCATTTTAACCTCCAGGTGGCTCCGCGTTACTCCATCATACCCTTGATGCCACCTGCTGGAATCGACCAGATGCTTCATGTGCCGGCGCATAGCGCATTCCAAGCAAACACCACGCCATGATGTAACTAAATGATTATTGGATCTTATTTTATTAGGGGATGGTTTTCAGGGCCATACTCCCGTCTCTTTGATTACGTTTTTGTAATTTTCTTCACACCCTAATAACACAAACTATCAAAAGCATGTATTGGCACTGGCACGTAGCCTAGATAATAAGCTATAATAGGTTCCCTCCCTGAGCGGACACCCCACCTCCTAACCTTGCTATTTTTGCTGAACAGACTTAAATAATAAGATATTTATTTAGAGCCAATTGCAAAATGTCTCTCTATACTGGATATTTTGGAGGATGGAAAATGACAGACAGAATAAAGACGGTCACGTTGATCGGTGCCGGTACCATAGGGGTTAAAATTTCCGCCCGGGCTTTGATATTTGGCTCAAGAGTTCGTCTTTATGATGTAAAGCCTCATGCGCTTGAAATTGCAAAAATCTTGGTAAAAGCCGAGATCGAAGCTTCTTGCCGGAATGGCCTCGCAAAAGAAGATCCACAGGATATTTTTCAAAGGGCCTCTTTTCATAATGACCTTGATCAAGCCGTGGTGGATACCGACCTGATAATCGAAGCAGTTCCTGAAAAACTTGACATCAAGAAAGAGGTTTTTGCCCAACTTGACCAAGTCTCTGCCAAACACGTCATCATCGCGACAAACAGCTCTTCCATCCCCATCGCAAAAATAGAGGACGCCGTCACCCGGAAAGACAGGGTGGCCAACATCCATTTTTATACGGCACCGATTTTGACTTATTCTTTTGTGGATCTCATGCGAGGGACACAGACCAGCGATGAGACGTTTGCCAGCGCACAGGCATGGATTGAGAGCATTGGCTGTATTGCCCTCATCGTGAAAAAGGAATGTATGGGCTTTGTATTCAACCGGATCTGGCATGCGGTGAAACGCGAAGCTCTGGCCTCGTGGGCCGGTGGACACGCGGATTACAAGGATATCGACCGGGCATGGAAACTATGGTCCGGGATGATGGCAGGGCCTTTCGGCATGATGGATTATGTGGGACTGGATGTGGTTTACGACATTGAAATGGCCTACTTTCTCGATAGCCAAGATCTCAAAGACCGACCTCCAGATGCCTTGAAGGCGATGATCGAACGAGGAGAGCTGGGTTTCAAGTCCGGGAAAGGTTTTTACGACTGGAGCGATCCGGAATTTCTCAAACCGGAATTCACCAGCCCAAAGGACAATCCATAAAAAATGAAATCCGATTTTAGGCCCCGCGGGCAAGAAGTTGTCTTCGCCCATGCCATCCATGGATGATCTTTGTATTCTTTCCTTATCCAGCCTAACCGCCTGCCTTTGTTGCGTTAAAATTGCGCTGCGGAAAGAGAACATCTCATGGTGAGAAGAACAATGAAACCGAAGGAATATTTCCAGGAAGCCCCCCTTTATAGTGACCTATTAAACTTATCGATATGTATCCTTTCCTGCAAATGCGTCTCTTTCTTGATGCAAATCCTATAGATGCAGTATGTATATAAATTTATCAGCTTAAGCAGCGGTCCAGCCGCCATCGATATACAGTGTCACTCCAGTTATATAACTCGCCTCATCCGACGCGAGGAAGACAACACCCGCGGCGATCTCATCGACAGTCCCGAATCTCTTCATGGGGATTCTCTGAAGGAACATGGTATTATACTCGCTTTCCGCTTGCCATTTCTGCGTCATCTCCGTACTGACGAAACCGGGGCCTATCGCGTTGACGAGTATTCCAAACGGAGCAAATTCGAGGGCGAGGGCAGCCGTCATTCCGACAAGGCCGCCTTTACTCGAGCAATAGTTCGCTTCACCGGGCAGAGCGGAACCCACGCCACCGGACAGCATAGATGCAATATTAATGATGCGCCCCCATGCGTTCTTCGCCATTTTTCTTGCCGCATACTGCGCTGTAAAAAAGCACCCCTTTAAATTCGTGTCAATTACCGTATCCCATTGTTCCTCTGTCATTCTGAACGAAGATGCGAAGGCATTCATGCCCGCATTGTTGACGAGAATATCGAACCTGCCAAATGTTTCTTCCGCCTTTTTGGTAGCAGCCTTAATGTCATGTATTTTCGTTATATCCATTTGCAGTACAAGCACTTCCTTGCCAAGTGCCCTGATTTCACAGGCCAGTTCCTCAAGTTTTTCAATGCGTCTAGCGGCAATCGCAACCTTTGCCCCCTGCTTTGCTAGAGCAAGGGCAGTACCCCGGCCAATACCAGATGAGGCTCCTGTTACAAATGCTACCTTATTCGTTAGATCAAACATATGACAACCTCCGCCTATAATCAGATTCGTATGATGATGGAGTCAGGTCCTGCATCATCACTTTCCACGATGCGGGCTGGACTCCCATTTTAGTTATTACGGACAATTTCTGTCCTAACTATAACACTTCCTTGTGAAACATCAGGGAGCGCACGTATTCCTCTGGTCTCACCGATGCCTTTCAGTTTCTCAAAGAACGCCTTCACGTACAGCCCTTTGATTTCAGCCATCAGGACAGCCCTCCCTCCTGACTCTTCAGGGGGGTTGTTGGGATGTTTTCCTTGCAGGATAAGCCGGTCAGGAAGCGAGCGGAGGTTGATATTCCACGTTGTTTCTCCCATTCGCCTTGGCGCGATAGAGAGCGGTGTCGGCCCGCTGGATGAGCTCGTCGACGGACTCCACCGGCTGATAGTGGGCGACCCCCGTGGAGATGGTGATATGGAAAGACTCCGGAAGATTAGGATATGAGAGGGCGGAACAAACGTACCGGATACGCTCGGCGCATACCAGCGCATCGCCGATATCCGGATAGGCCAGGATCACGATAAATTCCTCGCCCCCATAGCGAGCCAGATAATCGGCCTGGCGGATATTGTTCTGGATGGTCTGCGCAATGTTCTTGAGCACCATATCGCCCATCATATGACCAAATGAATCATTGACCCTCTTGAAGTGGTCCAGATCGATCATGCAGATGGAAAAAGAGGGGTTGCCGCGATCGGCAAGGGACTTTTCACGCTGCATGACGTTGAAGATATGGCGGCGGTTGTACACCTGTGTCAGCTCATCGTGGATGGCGAGCTGCTCAATGGTGGCCATGGCCTTGCTCAAGTCCCCATTGATCTTGACCACATTTGCACGCAGCAGGTTGATATAGCCGCCCACCATGGAAAACCAGAAGAGAACGGCTGCCAGCACGACCCAGGTGAGCAATTCCAACTGGGGATTAAACTTTTCAGGGTGGAATTTGGCAAGGGCAAGGATAACCCCTCCATAAATCCCCAGGACCAGCAGGGTAAGGAACAGAAACTGGCGTATCCGCAAACGGAACACGCCAAAGGTGAAGACCACGAGGTAGACTAGCAGCATGACCCCTCTGGTCGCGTCGGCATAATAGATGACCCAGATACAGAACAATGAGGCGGTGATCATTTGCGGCATGGTGAGGCTGGCTTCCTTGAAACGCTTGTTGAAGCCGGTGCGGAAGATGGCATAGAATACGGCATTGACAAGGGCCACCAAAATAAAACAGAGGTAAATGGCCCTTGCCGACACATTGAACAATCCCTCGATATAGCAATAGAACACCAGCATCACCCACATGGCATAGGAGGCCGCCGCCATGCTGAAGCGGCGGATCCTCACCGCTTGGGCGGGATCGTCTTTAGGGATCAATTGCCACATAAGGTGCTCTTTTCATCCTCCTTTGATAACCAGTGCGCAAGCGCGAACCTTTCAATACTCACATGCGCCGGCGCTATTGGTGTATCTCGGCAATGTAATGATATTTATTGAGTAGATTTTGATTTTGCATGAGATCCCGGGATCAGGTTCTGCATCATGCATTCGTGCAACCTTATTTTTAGGGGATGCCGTACTTTTCTTTGAGAATACCATTTACAGATCCCAGCGACCACTCTATGGTGGTGAAAAATTGGAATCCTCTCACTGCGGGACGGTGTGAAACAGGACGATCTCGAGCGCAAACGGTGGTGGATCGCGGCGGCGGCAGTGGCAATGCAGCTCTGCCTCGGGACGGTCTATGCCTGGTCCATATTCAAGAAGCCCATGATGTCCTCGCATGGATGGACCGAGACCCAGACCCAGGGGGCGTTCATGATCTACTCGTTCGTATTCGCCCTCTCGGTCGCCTTCGGCGGCATGCTCGTGGATAGAAAGGGGCCGCGGCTGGTCGGGGCCATCGGGGGCATGCTCTTCGGCGGGGGACTGCTCCTGGCCGGGCTCGCCAACAGCTTAGCACACATAGGCCTCCTGTACCTTGCCTATGGCATCATCGCAGGTCTGGGAGGCGGGTTCGGATACGTTGCCCCGCTTACTGCCCTGATCAGGTGGTTTCCTGACAAGCGGGGCCTGGTCACAGGCCTGGCCGTGATGGGCTATGGATTCGGGTCGTTCATCATGGGCAATGTCGGGCCGCGTCTCATTATAACGCTCGGTGTCGCCGACACGTTTTTAATCTGGGGGGTATGCAGTCTCTTCCTCGTTCTGAGCGCCGTTCTCCTGCTCCGCAACCCCCCCAAGCAGTGGGCTCCGGCAGGAAAAGGTCATGCAACAGGCGGCACCCTCTCGTCCACGCCATCGTTCTCGTTTTTCCAGGCAGCCAGGACACCGCAGTTCTGGATGCTGTGGCTCATACTCTTCCTGAATGTCTCAGCCGGGCTGGGACTGATTTCCCAGCTTTCGCCCATGGCACAAGACGTGATGCGAGCTGCCACGGGCGGCATGATCTCCGAAGACCGGATGAAAACGATTGTCATTCTCTCCGGCAGCATCGTCGCCGTCGCTGCCATCTTCAACGGTATCGGCAGGCTCGCCTGGGCGTGGATATCCGATGCCATCGGGAGAAAAGCCGTATTTGCCGTGCTGTGCAGCACCCAGGCGGCGGGGTACCTCCTGCTCGCACATACTTCCAAGACGATCATGTTCGCAGCTCTCGTATGCTATCTCCTGGCGTGTTACGGCGGGGCTCTGGCATCTTTGCCCGCCTTTGCCGCCGATGAATTCGGGCCGCAGCACATCGGCAAGATCTACGGCGTGATCTTCACGGCCTGCGCGCTGGCCGGGATTGTAGGCCCCTATCTCTTTGCCCATATGAAAGAGATTGCCGACAGCTACAAAGCCGCCCTGTACATCGAATCCGGCTTTTTGGCAGCCGGTTTTGTTTTGGCCATAACCTTTCGGAAACCGCGCCCGATCGCCTGATGAATGTACCTGGTATTGATACCCGTACAACAAGTTCACCGATGGGAATGGAGGAGACACCCTATCCGGGTCTCTTCCGGCTCCTATATTCAAAATTCTTCCAAAGGCTCATCGCTTAGGGCTCATAGCTTTATATACTGCATGGTGCCATCCTGGATGACGGCGACCTTGGCCGCGCCAGGGTAATCCTGCTCGAGGATGGAGAGGACCTCGGGCCAGGTCTTGACCGTGACGGCGTCATCCGCGTGGCAGACGAGGTCGAGGCTCGTCCTGTCAGGATGGGGAGCTATGACGATGAGCTGCTTCATGAGGAGCTGAACAAAACCCGGAGCTTTTGGACTGTAGTGACGTCCACCATAGTCTGTCCCCCAGGCGCGCATCACGTAATGCGGGACCTGGCCTTCCGGCGCATCGGATATGAGTACGACCGTGCTTGCCGCATTCGGCTGCATGGTCATGAGGGCGAGCAAGAGCGCGATGGCCGATTCATTCGCCTTGCCATAGGCATTGCACACCACGATGTCGTAGCCCGTGGAGAAGGGGATGCCGTAGTGGACCTTGGCTTCTGCGCCCCCTGCTTCATGCGTGGCCCTGAAAGGCCCGGCATAGAGGCTGGTGATCTCCCCTCTCCGGTTGATGAGGCAGTCGATCTTGAAGTTCAACCCCGCCAGGTCGCCCGCAGCATCGCACTCCGCGCGCATGATGTTATTGTCGAAGTTGCCCAGGCCGGTTCTGCTCGGGTCGCGGTAGAGCTGGTTGTGGAACTGGTTGATGGTTTCGATCCCCGCCACACCTGGCAGGATGAGCTTGGCCCCTCCACCGAAACCCACGTGTATGTGGGCCGTGATGCATCCGATGCCGATCTTCAGGTCGCAGGCCATGAACTCACAGTTGAACCAGAGCTCCACGCCCGTAGGGGTCCTGCCCACCCACATGGTGTTCTGAAAGGGGTCGTGGTTGAAGACAGAATAGTTCTCGACTATCTCATCTCCCAATTTCTTGCGGGCATTGATCATGTCGTAGGCACCGTGCGACCCGAGCGCCCAGAGGAACCGGATCTGGTCACGCTTCATTCCGGCCTTGTGGAGGGCCTCCAGAACAATGGGAGCGACCTCTTTCACCGGCGTGGGCCTCGTCATGTCGTCGAAGACGATGACGGCCTCGTGCTTGCCTTTTGCGAGTTCCTCGAGGGTGGGGCCTTGCATGGGGTGTTCGATCTTCTCCCTGATCTGTGCAGGGCTGAGTCCGGGCTTATCGAACCCGGGAGATGTCAGGTTGGCTATATCCCACCTATCGGGGAAGGTGAGCTCGCGTTCGATGTTCTCGTACCAGAGCCGTGACGGAACAAAAATCCTCTTCATGACAGCCCCCTTTTTTTTAACCTTGCTGAATCACTCTATGATCGAGCACAGCCGATGGATCATATTCTCGCATAGAATTGCGAGAGATTTCAACGTGGAAACAAGGGAGGACACCCTCGAGGATAATTTGAAGTGATGCGTGGCGTCAGGTTTCGGCAGGCAAGTGCCCAAAGCCGGGCACCATAGCATACTCAGGAAGGAGATCCTGCCCTACGTTCAGAATGACGGCTTTTTCAAAGACTTGGGCATGTCACCCTCAGAACAACAAAGGGTCTCATGCTCACCTTGCGTGCCTTGGTTCCGGTCATCCTTGGCTCAGAGCGGGGCAGAGCCCAACGGCTCTGCCCTGTTCGAATCCGGCAACGAGAGACAACGTTATTTCTGCAAGCATGCAGACCACAGTTCAATCTGAAACTTCGTCAACTCTGACATACCATAATAATCGCCTTGAAAGACAAAATCACCGGAAATCTCAATATCATCGAGATAGCTGCCTGAATGGAGGGGTAACTCTTGCCACAACCCTCCTCCAATATGAAAAGCAGGCTGCGGTGCGCTATTAAAGACCAGATTGCTGAGATCTATACTACCTCCAGAACGCCCTATTCCAACGATTTTTACAACATTAAATCCATAACCCACAAACCCCACGTCTTTGGTTGTCAAGAGGTTGTAGCCACCCACCTGGAAGGTGGCAAGACCCGTATCGGCGTGATATGCGAAGGTAAAGGTATAGGTTGTATTGCTATCCCACACCTGATTAGCGCCAAGGTCTACCCATTGATGCGCCGGATTGCTTCCATCAACCGGCTGCGTTCCAACGGCCATTTCCCAGCCCGAACATCCTCCCCTGACTCGCGCAAAAAGGTTGTCCCACTGCGAAGGACAATCCTCAACAGTTACTTGCCATGTGTGGGTAGCCCATAAAATTGTGACGCTCAGCGTATGCACGCCCACATCGCTACACGTGGGCTTGTACTCAAAACTATCTCCAATTACGCCAGGAATCGGCGTCCCATCGAGCGTCCATTCGTATGTTTTTGGATTACGTGCCAGATCAACAATAGAAAATACCTGTGTTTGGCAGGGCTTCATAACGACATCGCCGCATGGGGAAGCCGAGATAATGCACCCTGTCACCCATAGTGCTGCCCCAGCCAATGCCAATACTACGAAATATTTTTTCATTTCCTCCTCCTTATGTCAATTTGGGGAAATTCAGGCCGTCAAGGCCTCTTTATATCCCCTACCCCCGCTCATTAGGTTATACATCATGTCCCTATGGAAACTATTTTCCACAGGCCATCTCCTGAATCCTTCGTCATGCGTATACACTACACCTCGGATACACTCTCCATCAAGCATATGATATGCCAACAACGAAACACTTGGTAATTCAAAGCGGTTTAATGATTCCAGCGAGTTGCGGCGGAGAGCATGAACACCTGCATGCAATGCGGAAAATCGTTTCTCTTGCAGGGGAAAAATATTTCCCCTGCAAGAGATTTACTTCTCTTCATCTCCTTATGACAGCACGACCGGTATGCTGTTCTCGCAGGAAATTACATCATTGCATCTCCCATGCCTCTCCGGTCATTTCTGAAAAAGTCGATTATAGGTCATACTGCGAGATAGCGGGTATGAACAGGTACGTCCATATCGAGATGCATATACTGTTTGAAAGTGGCAGGTGACAAAGTAACGTTGCTTGCCTGCTTTCGGTAACACCGATCTCTTAAAGCTCTTGCGCTCAGCCTTCGAGCAGCATGCATTCCCCTGCTATCAGTTTCTGCATCGGCTTCCAGAGGATGGACAGTAAAACATTATCTGTTGTGCAGCGGCAGCAACTGTCCGAGTGCTCGGCTGTGCGCATGCCCTGCCTGCGCGAGACCTCAATCGTTGTTGCAGACGTTTGGTCCCTTCATGAAACCAGGACGGGGGTGATCAAAGACAACCTCGGGGGAGCCCCCCCCTTTCGTTATTATACATGCATCACTTCGCAGGGCAGCCGGCCTCATAACACCTCACGGTGGGGACAGGGTTCACGAGGTAAAAAGACCTTCAGGAGATGAAGAGGTTCTTCGTGGCGAAGTTGGGGTCACTGGTGACGTTGACCCCCAGGCGCCTGAGGCCCGCCTCGTCGCCTGGCGTGGGGATATGGGTGATGTGCACCTCGCAACCCTTGAGCTCTTTGAGCTTCTCCACCGCGAGCTGGGCGGCCGGGTTGGTCGTGGCACTGATGCACAGCGCCACCAAAGTCTCCTGCAGGTCCAGGCTCACCGATTTTTCGTTCAGGATCTCCTGCTTGAAATGGCTGAGGGTCTGTGTGATGCTGGGAGGCAAGAGCTTAATCTTCCCGGGGATCTCGGCCAGGTGCTTGGCGGCGTGCAGGACCAGGCTCGAGGCGGCGTGCATGAGCGGGGAATTGCATCCGGTGACTATGGTTCCGTCCGGCAGCTCCAGGGCCGCACCGCAATAGATGCCGTTATTGCCTTTGTTTTCCTGGCATTGCGCCTCGGTGGCGGCCTGTCGTGCCGCGCCGACTACCGCGCGGTATTCGGGGGTCAGATCGAAATCCTTGATGAAGAGCTCCACGCGCTGCACGGTCTCTTTGTCGTTAAATCCCATGGCATATTCGCACTGGTAGCGGAAATAGCGCCGTAGGACCTCCTGTTTGGCCGCCTCCTGAACCGCCTCATCGTCCGTGATGGCGAAGCCGGCCCGGTTCACCCCCATGTCGGTCGGGGATTGGTAAAAGGATTCCCCGCCCGTGATCTTTTCGAGGATCCTGCGGAGCACGGGAAAGACCTCCACATCCCGGTTGTAATTGACCGCGATCTGCCCGTAGGCCTCGAGGTGGAAGGGATCGATGAGATTGAAATCCCGGATATCCGCGGTCGCGGCTTCGTAGGCGATGTTGACGGGGTGTTTGAGCGGGATGTTCCAGATCGGGAAGG
>CAYGXB010000082.1:0-11042 GCA_964353605.1 uncultured Bacteriovoracaceae bacterium | reverse complement strand
ACTCGGGGATCTTTGTGTTGGTGACCGAGGGGTTCTGCAAGATCATAGCTTTTGGCCAGAGACCGCCCTCGGCAATCCAACCCATGGCAAGCAAGCCCCCCAAGGAATGACCTACGATGAATACTTCCTCTGTTTCAGCCGCGGAACCCATCTCATCGATGGCTCGGTTTGTCAAGACGATCGCCCTTTTGAGCATCTCATTCTGGTCCAGGTCCTTGAGTATGCCTGTACCGGGGAGATTGAACTGCGGAAAGACCACAAGATATCCCTGCCGTACGTAATGGCGTATCTGCCCCATGCTGGGGGTGGGATCGATCTGAGAAAATCCATGCAGGATGATGAGGACCGGTGCCTTGTCCATGTTCTTCAGCTTCTCTGGCACATAATACCAGCTACTCGTACCGTCCGCACAGTCTATCTTATGGGCGGTATAGTGATCGCAGATATACCTTCGATATGAGCCATAGCCAGTATCCGGTTGCCCCGGAGGTGTCGGGAGCGGTTGGGAATTGAGGTCGGTATCCAGGATAATGCGTTTGAATCCCTGCGTCTTATTCGACCACGGCTTCCAGGCATATACACCGGGGGTGTTCGGGTTCCCTGTCCGTGCGAAGCGTGACCAGTACCCGATCATGATTGCAGACAATTGTTCCCGGCCCGGTCGGTTTGATGCGCTCCACGCGAACCGGAAGAGATCCTCGGGACCCCTGCCGAAATTGCCAAAGGCAAAGGGGATTTCAATGGCATGGCCCGCGCCGATAAGGACATCCAGAGGTTCGGGCTCCTCGTCCCAGGCGAACGCATAGACATAGAGATCGTTCTGGTAGGAGGCGAGCGTGCGGCAGAAATCATCCACCGTTATCTTCTCCACCAGGGTATCGCTGAAATCCGCCAAGGGGTCATAGAGAAGGACCCATATCGGGTCTAGGATATCAGAGAGCGCGAGGTCGGGATGATCGGGATCAAAGGTCATAATCAGTCGATAGAATGCCTTCTCAACGGGCTCATCCCCCTCCTTGAGCTTCGATACCACCAGCGGAAGAAAGGTCTTGGCCTCATCCCGGTTATTTCCCACGATGAGGGGGACCTTCTGGTAAGCGCCTTTCTTGAACATATCAGATGCGCGTTCGGGGATCACCACCCCATCTTCGAATATGCTCCCCCCTGCGTCCATGAGCATACCGGCGAGGCTGGGTTCGAAGCATGTATAGATCTCTTCAAAGGTCTTCGACCTCAGGTAAGATGCGATCCAGGCATTGTCCTTGCCTTTTAGGAAGGCTTTCGCCTCATCCGCGTTGGCCGCCAGGCCATCATTTATGAGCAATTTCTCCAAGACCATCTGGGTGGCTTTATCCCCGGAACTCAGGGCGCTCGAGCCAGGGAACCCGCTCTGGGCGATGGCCCGCTGGAAGAGCCCTGTGGTCAGGGGCGAGACGAGGAGGGAAAAGACATTCATGCCGCCGGCGGATTGTCCCGCTATGGTGATATTGTGCGGATCCCCTCCGAAGGCCACAATGTTAGCATGCACCCATTGCAGGGCATTGATGATGTCGAGGGTTCCGTAATTCCCCGATCCATCAATGGGGTCACTCCCTCTCAGGGCAGGGTGGGTGAACCAGCCCAGGGGACCGAGCCGGTAGTTGATGCTCACGAAGAGCATGTTCCCTCCTGCGGCGAAGTGCGCGCCGTAGTACATGGTCATATCGGCCTGGCCGGCATAGTTGCCACCGCCATGTATCCAGAAGAGAACAGGCAGACCCCTTTCCTCGGTCTTCGGCCGCCATATGTTCAGGTAAAGACAATCTTCGCTGCCGACCGGTTTCCCGAAGGCGTCAGGATCCATGAAACCCATGAGTCCTCCATATTGAGGGCATGCGCTGCAAAATCCAGTCGCTGGTTTGATGCCTTCCCAGGGATCAGGATTTTTTGGAGCCCTCCACCGGAGTTCACCGACCGGGGGCTTGGCATAGGGGATACCCAACCAGGCATAAGTGCTGGCATCGTACTCGATCCCCTCCACGAGTCCATATGCCGTCTGGCGTACAAGAGGGTTCTTGAGGGTGGCCTCGGATTGGTGCATCCCTTGTGAGGAGCTTCCCACTTCATGGGAGGAAAAACTGCAACTGAAAAGAACCAAGGGTATCAGGGCAAGTACGAGGTGTTTCTTCGTGCTGTTTCCCATGGAAGATCTCCTTTATCAAGCCAGTTCAAAAAGAGGCATCGATTATTTAATAGGCCTTCCATATTCCAAGTCAAGGGGAATGCACCCCCATGACCAACCGATCCACCTGGTGCCTTGGAGCAAGAGGAATGGGAGATGAGGTTTTAGCTTAGGTTGCGTTTGAACCTTTCGTAGCCGATGCGTTCGAACACGGTATTCTTCCGCCTGGCCAGGAAATTGTCCCTGCTCAACTGCAAGAGGCGTTCGAGGGGTAATTGGGCGAGGGGATTGGGGCGGAGAAAGGCCTCGGCGCGGCTTGGCCGCGGTTTTGTGTTCCAGGGGCAGGCTTCCTGGCAGATATCGCAGCCGAAGACCGTGCCACGAAGATTGTGTCTTTTCTCGCCATGGTATTCTATGGTTAGGTAGGAAAGGCACTTGCCGGCATCGATCGTCCTATCCTCAAGCAGGGCACCGGTGGGACAGGCATCGATGCAGGCCCGGCATGGGCCGCATTTGTCTTGGGCGGGCTCGTCAGGTGGGTATTCCCTGTCGATGATGAGTTCCCCGAGAAAGATCCATGAGCCGCATGCTTCATTGATGAGGAGGGTATGTTTCCCCTGCCAGCCTAACCCGGCCTTCTGCGCGATGGGTTTTTCTGCGATGGGGAAAGCGTCGACGCATATGCACGTTCGAAGCTGGGGGTCGGCTTCCCTAAGGTATCGCGAGAGAGCAACCAGCTTCTCCTTGAGGACGAGATGGTAGTCCTTTCCCCAGGCATATCGGGAGATACCATTGGTGGGACTGGCTTCACAGAAATAGCTCATGCCGATGGAGATGACGGTTTTTGCCCCCTGGAGCAGAGCGCTCGGGGCGAAGCGCTGGCGATGACCGCTCTTCATCCAGTCCATATCGCCGGCGCAGCCGCTATCGAGCCAGGCTTGAAATGTACGGGCGTTCTCTTCCAGGGGTTGCGTATCGGTAAACCCGATGAGGTCGATTTCCAAACACCGTGCATAGGTGCGGATGTCGCTCTTTGATCTCATCTCGGAAGATGATAGGGGGCAAAAGCCCCCTGGTTCACCCCGTTGGATGGAGTGAGGTATGTATCTATTTCGAAAATTCCTTGCATGACTAGATGGATTTATTGAGTCTGGAGAGGCGGACGATCATGTCCATGACCGAGGGCGGGAAGAGGGCCTTGGTGATGGGCGGGAGGAAGACGGTAAACGGCTTGCTCACGACCTTCCGGTACTTGAGGATGCCCTGCATGCCCAACATGCCCGTCTTGATCAGGCAAGGGCAGATGATCGTGGTTTTTACCTGAGAACGGTTGTTCTTGCGCTCTTGGCATTGCATGTAGCCAATGATAATGGATTTTCTTGAGACTATCCAGCGGGTTTTTCAGAGCAGGGTATTGGTGAGGATCATGGATAACTCATGCAGATTGAATGGCTTGTTGAGCCTGGCCACGACATGGGAGCTCACGCTGACATCGCTGATATCCTCTTCATGGTAAAACCCGGATGAGACGATAACCTTGGCATCGAGATCCATCTTTTGCATCTCGATCAGGGTATGGTGACCGTCCAGCCCCGGCATGATCATATCGAGGATCACGAGGTCGATGGCCTTCCCCTCCCTTTTCAGGATTTCGAGGCATTCGAAGCCATTGGCGGCTGTCACCACCTTATGCCCCAGGGATTCAAGCATCTCCTTGCCGATATCCCTGAGCATCTCTTCGTCGTCGACGAGCAGGATCCTGAACGGTCCTGACATTCCTACCTGTTCAACCTTTTCCTGAACCTCTTCGCTTCTCCCCTCCGAGATGGGGAGGATGATGGAAAACCTGGTACCTCTCCCTCTTTCAGACTGGACCTGGATAGTGCCCTCGGCATTCTTGATGATGTTGTACGTGATAGCCAATCCAAGGCCTGTGCCCATCTCCTTGGGCTTGGTGGTAAAGAAAGGGTCGAATATCTTGGTGAGGTGCTCTTTTTCTATGCCGTCCCCGTTATCGATGATGTCGATCTTGATGAATCTACCTGGCTTGTCGAGCATAAATCTTCGCCTGCTCTCGTCGTTCAGCCATATGGGTTGCATGTTGATCTGGATGAGCCCATCCTGCTTGGGACCTATGGCATCCCGGGCGTTGATGATCAGATTCAGCATGACCTGGGTGAGCTGGGTGTAATCCATGAACAGCGCGCAGTCCTTTTCAGGCCGATTGACCTCGATCCTGATATTTTTTGGAATGGATTTTGTGGCGATATCCACGGCCTCTAGCATGACCTTGCTGATGGGGACGTGCTGAGGGCTGCCCACCCTCTTCTTGGAGAACATGAGCATCTGGGCGATGAGATCCTTGGCTCTGTTCGAGATGATCTCCATGCTTTCGAGGTATTTCTGTCGTTTATCGTCCTCCCGGGTGAGGCGCAGCATGGAGAGGTTGCCGGAAATCCCGGTCAGGATGTTGTTGAAGTCGTGGGCGATGCCACCTGCGAGGAGGCCGATGGTCTCCATCTTCTGGGCCTGGATGAGCTCCACCTCCATACGCTTTTTCTCGGTGATGTCGATGGCCGTGAACACCGCGCCGCCGTGAGGGTTGGCGGCAAGCGGATATATGATGATGTTATATACGTTTCCATCCGGGAGGGTCTCCTCCGGGAGGGACCGTGGCATTCTCTCCTGGACCACGTGCGCTATATCCTCTTCATATCTCGTCATCTCAGGGCAGACGGAGGTGAGCCTGTTGCCGGCGAGAGCGGCCATGGGGATATGGAGGATCCTCTCTGACACCGGATTGACGATCTCAATCTGGCCTGATCGGTCGAGGCAGATGATCATGTTCGGGCTCGATTCGATGATGCTCTTCAGGTGGTTCTTGAGGTCGACGATGGTCTCTTGTGCTTGTTTGAGGTCCGTGATGAGCTGGGCATTGTACTGCATCTCGAGGATCTCTCCGCCTTCCCGTATGGCACTGCCGCTCGCCAGCAGATACCCAATCTGGCCGTCCTTGTTCACGGCCCGGAGTTCGTAACGGGGGGTCTGACCGTCTATGAGATCCTGCCAGAAACGGATATAGAGTTTCCGGTCCTCGGGGTGCGCAATGGTAAGGATGGTCTTCCCGATCAGTTCCTCTTTGGTATATCCGGATATTTCTTCGACTTTCTTGTTCAGCCGGGATATATACCCATCCTTGTTGGTCGTGATGATTAATTCGTTGGCATTTTCAAAGAGAGCCTCGAAACGCTGCATGCTCTGGCGCAAGCTTTCTTCGAGCTGTTTCCGCGCCGTGATATCCGTGATCAAGCCGCTGAAGCCCACTTTGCGCCCCTGTGCATCCTTCAAGAGGTAAATGGAGATCTCGAGATCGGCGCAGGTGTTATCCCTGCGGATGATCTCGTACTCGATTCTCTGGGGGAGCTCGGTCCGATAGACCTTGTTGCAGGTCTCAAAGACCATCTTTGCCGTTTCCGGACTCGTGTAATCCCTGAAATTAAGGCCGAGGAGTTCATCGCGAGGGAGTTTGATAATTTTACAGACCACATCATTCACATTGGTGAGATTGCCCTGCAGGTCTACTTCATAGTAACCTTCGTGCAACTCATCAAGTATCTTGATATCCTTAACCTGTGCCATAAATGACAGCCTTGAATACTCATCAATCGGCCAAATAAATTATAAACTTAAAATAAGCCCGCGCTTAAGAGATTGAACCATTTTCACGATACGGTATATCAGGACGGGTGAGCGTGTCGAAAGGTATTCAGGAGATCATTGATCATTTGCAGAGCGTTTTCCTGGGCCAGGGAGATGTGGTGAGGTTTGTCCTGTGTGCGCTCTTCTCCCGGGGTAATATCCTCCTGGAAGGGGTTCCAGGGGTGGGGAAAACCCTGATCGGACTAGCCTTGGCGAGGCTGCTCGACCTGAGCTTCCGCCGCATCCAGTTCACGAATGACCTTCTGCCCTCCGATATCATGGGATTCCACGACTTTCGAAAAGGATCCTCCGAGCCGGAGTTCATACGCGGTCCGGTATTCGCGAGCATCGTTCTCGTCGACGAGATCAACCGGACTTCCCCGAAGACCCAGTCCGCCCTCCTGGAGGCCATGGAGGAACGGCAGGTTACCATCGACGGCATTACCTACCCGCTCCCTGACCCGTTCATGGTCATAGCTACCCAGAACCCCATCGAGGTGGCAGGCACCTTCCCGTTGCCGGAGAGTCAGCTCGACCGGTTTCTCCTCAGAGTGAACGTGGGGTATCCCCCACTGGAGGAGGAGCGGGAGATCATCGTCAAAGCCATCGATCACAAGGATGCCCTCAAACTCACCCCGGTCATCGACCGGAATCAGATCCAGACCATGATGGTCGAGGCCAGGAGTGTCAGGGTGCATGAAGACGTTCTCAATTACATGACGGCGCTCGTTCGATCCACGCGGATGCATCCGAAGATAGAACTCGGGGTTTCCCCACGCGGGGGTATTGCTCTCAAACGGGCCTCCCAGGCTTGGGCATATATCCACAGCAGGGATTTCGTTACGCCTGGCGACGTGCGCAAGATGAGCGTTTCAGTCCTGGCGCACAGGATCATTACGAAGGGGACGAACCCGTTGGATGCCATTGAGGATGTACTCCATGCGGTTAAAGCACCTGTTTAAGATCTTCAAACCGCCCCGTGGCTTTCGGCTCACGAAACAGGGGAGGATATTCTTCGTGTTCCTCTTCGCCATCATCGTCATCTCCATGCTCACCGGGAACAACCTCCTCTTCCTCATCCTCGCCTTCATGCTCTCTTTCATGATCGTCTCCGGCATCGAGTCCGAAAGGAATATCCGCTATCTTGAAATAGAGCGGGTGTTCCCTGCGGAAATCTATGCCAAGTCACCCTCGCGTATAGGCTATTATATGCGGAATACGAAAAAGGCATCCGATAGGCTCAAGATCCACGATCGGGATATCCTCAAAGTCCCCTACCTCCCGAAGGGGCCGGGAGAGATCCTGTATAACGATTGCTTCTTTGAAAAAAGAGGAAGTGTCCGGCTTGGGTCCCTTACCGTATCCACCACGTTCCCCTATGGATTGTTCGAGAAATCCATCACCTTTGAACTCGATGACGAGGCCATCGTATTTCCCGAGCCGTTGCCCCTGCTCTCTGCAACTTCAACCGGCGTCGAAGACGTGGGAAAGGGCCGGGGATCGGACAGCATTTCCCATGTGCGGGCCTATGTCCCCGGAGATCCCGGTTCCATCATCGCGTGGAAAAAAATGCATCTCGGACTCCTTTCGCGGGTGGTGGAAGGTGGCTCGGGTATGAAAGGGATCATCGTGCTCATGCCAGGCGGTGATCTGGAGAACAAGCTTTCTGAGGCCGCCTTCCTGGTCAACGAGTTCTTCAAGGCAGGCAGTCAGTTTGGCCTGGTCGTGAACAGCTATTTCAGTGGGCTGGGAAATTCCCGGAACCATAAGATCGGTATCCTACAAGAGCTCGCCCGGGTCGAGTCCATAGGTGAGCCGGTGAAAGAGGCATATGGAGAGGCAAAGATCATCTATTTATGATATCCCTTTCCTGACCATCAGCATATCGCTCTCCGGAATCCTCTCTCTCAGCTTGGCGGGGATGCTCCCATGGCCTATTTTTGCGCTTATTGCCGTTTTGCATCTCATCGTCTACGCGTATCTCTTCCACAAGGACATCCCGTCGTATCTTTTCGGCGTCGTCATCACCGCCATATTTTTCATCGAGGGCGGCAGAATATTTCTGCAGGGCAGAGAGGTCATCCTGCCTGCCCTTAGGGATATGATCGTTATCCTGGCCGTGACTAGGCTCGTGCTCAAGAAGACAATCAGGGAGATCTACCAAATCGTCGGGATCAGTCTCGCCGAGTGCATCCTGGCCACCGTGTTCACGATAAGCCCGGTCTTTCTCATAGGCATCATGATCGACGCCTTCCTCATCCCCTTGGTCCTCTATCTGCTTGACAGCCTCGAATTTCACGAGGAATCGCCCCTTTTACCGCCCTACCGACACTGGGCCATGGTCTTCCTGGGGATTGTGGGTGTGAGTTCCCTCCTCTTCTTCATGCTCCCCAGACCTTCTTCAACCCTTTTGAATCTCGGCCTGGCAGAAAGACATAAGACCGGATTCTCCGAGGAGGTAAATCTTGCCAGAGCTGGAGCCCTCGAGCAGGACCGGACCATCGTCATGCGGATCATCTGGGTATACGGCAAGGCCCCCAAGCAGTTCTATCTCGCAGGGGCAAGACTCGAACATCTTTCCCGGTATGGCTTCCGTAAGATAGTCGCGCCTGCAACAAGCCTCAGGAAAAGCCATGTATTTACCGACCGGCTCACCATTTACCAGACCGGCCTTGATTCTAAGAATCTCTTCTATCCGTTCACCCTCATGGGCACTTTGCCGGATATCGCCGAGGTACAGGGCGTTAATTCCTATTGGAAGATGGGAACACCGCCCTTCTATGATGTACTCGTATCAAGATCTCCCTTGCTCCAGGATCCGTCACACAACGTCTCTTTCCCCGAGGAGATGGGGACTGTCCGTGCGCTCGCGAGGAACGTGGCAGGTCAGGGGTCGACGAGCGTGCGCGTCAAGCGGATGCAGGAGTATCTTGGCACGCATTGCACATACAGCCTTCAAGGCATAGGAACCTCCGCTCAGAAGTCCCCCATCGAGACCTTTCTTTCTCATGGCAAGGGAGCATGTGAACACTTCGCTTCGTCCATGGCAGCCATGCTCCGGGCCGTCGGCATACCGGCACGCGTGGTCACTGGCTTCCTGGTGAGCGAGTTCAATACCACCGGTAATTACTATATCGTGCGCGCCAGCGATGCACATGCCTGGGTGGAGTACTGGGATGGGGCTTGGCATATCGTCGATCCGACGCCTCAATCAATAGGCTTCAAGAGCAGAGCGAGTCTCCTCGACAACCTCCGCTTCCGGTGGATCCGATGGGTGATTGAATATTCCCTCCAGGATCAGATCAACCTCGCCGTCTATGTCAGGATGAACGTGCCGCGCATGCACAAAAACTTGGCCGGGCTGAATACCTGGATCGCCATCGCTATCGCCGCCACCCTGGGCGCCATTATCGCCTTGTACATTCCTCACAGCCGGATGGGCAATTATGCACGCGTGCTGCATACCTTTTCCGCAAAGGGCGTACCCCTCGACGAATCAGCATCCCACGAAGAGCACCTTCTGCAGGTTGCGGAACAGTGGCCTGAACTGGCTCCATACTTCGGCGAGTACCTCGAGCACTATCTGGCATGGCGTTTCGGCGGCGCCGATGCCGATATCGAACCCTTAACCACCGCCCTCATCGCCAAAGTCCGCGCCGCCTCTTATCCGTTTCCAGCGTCGCCTGTATCCTCTTAAAGTCTAACCAGCTTACAATTGCAAGGCGAGGGCCAGGGATGGCCCGAGTCAACTCCCCCTTGAGTCTTCGGGGGGGCTAAACATCCGCATGGCATGCATGGCGCGGATTCTTGCCCTCTTTGGTCGCGAGGGGGGCAAACGGTCCGCAGGAATGGCCGCTCATGAAGATGTGAAGTGGAGCGGTCCAATCCTGCGGATGAGGCGACCACCGACCCTCCCATCAATAGACGTTTGCTCAAGATGGCAAGTTTTGTTCTCTCGACAATCATAGCTGCGTATTTTGCAAAGCCATGGTATGCCCTGCCTTAAAAGCCGTTGATTGGTGGGGCCAGCGGAATGAAGCTATCTTGTGCGACGCGTGCTATTTCATTGTTGTCTGGAGATATGGCCGTCCCCAGATCCAATCGTCAAAGGGAGCGGCCATATCTCCAGACGGATGAAAGTTTTCAGGGAGGGGTTCGGGAAATCCCCTTTTTTGACTCGGGTCATCCCTGGCCCTCGCCCCTTCGGGGCCTGCCTAAAGGTGCGTCCAATTCTGCTACCTGCAGAATTACCAGACGTGGGTTCCCCGGAGAGCTTACGGATTCATCTCATAGACGCCTTTAAGGGTATAGACGTGGTTTTCCCAGACCCGCTGGTAGCGGACATTGTCCACGAGGGGTTTGCGGATCATCTTGAGGCAGTAGTCCATCTGTTTTGGAGTGCTGCTCGATTTGCTGTAGAGTTGCATGGCGAACTTGGTGAAGTCTCTGACCATGAAATCAAAGATCTGGTCTACAAGGTCGTCCTCGACCTTGTAGATCTTCGCGTTCTCTAGGATGAGCTGGCCGTAGACCACGAGGGTGAAGATCTCTCCCAGGCACATGAGGAAGTCGATATCTCGGCTTTGCTCCTTGTCCGGGGTGGCGCCTGCCAGTAACTCCTTGAAGACCGCGATCTGCTCCTTGAAGATGTTTACATTAGGCAGGCCATAGCTGTTGTATGCCGGCATGCAGTCGTGGAACTGGATCTTGCCAAGACCTCTGGTCGGCCCCTGGTTGAAGAGGAAGGCGTCGTTTTTCGGGGTAAACACTTTCGGGATCGCAGGGTACTGGGTGGGATTGAAGAAATAGTTCGGCATGAACTTGAGGATGAGGGCGATGTTGACGTGGACCGTACCCTCGAGTTTCGGAAGTGCGCGGATGTCGCGGGCAGCGGACTCGAAGTACATGTCCTTTTCGAAGCCTTTGGCGGCGATGACATCCCAGAGGAGGTTGATCACCTCTTCACCCTGGGTGGTGACCTTCATCTTCATGGCCGGGTCGTAGAGGAGATAGCGTCTGTCCTCGGGGGAAGCGGTGCGCATATAATCGGCCGTGCGCAGGGCGTAGAGTTTCATGGCGGTCAGTCTGGTGTAGGCGTCGACGAACATCTGTTTCACGTGCGGGAAGTCGGTTACGTACATGTTGTAAAGCTTGCGGTTGGCGGCATGGTTGATGGCTTCAT
>CAYGXB010000081.1:0-11069 GCA_964353605.1 uncultured Bacteriovoracaceae bacterium | reverse complement strand
GATGGATTCTATGAACTCACCTGTTCCGTCGGGCTGGATCTCATCCGGCTCGTGGCACCAACCACGCCCATGGAGCGGCAGAGCGAGGTCGTCTCCCAGTGCAGCGGCTTTGTCTATGCAGTTGCAGTGAAGGGAGTGACTGGCGCGAGAAAGGTGTTACCTGATGATATCGTTCATCAGGTGCAGACCCTCAAATCTATGACGGACCTGCCTGTGTGTGTGGGTTTCGGGATATCGACCGCCAGCCAGGTCGATAACATCCTCACCTTTGCAGACGGGGTGATCGTCGGAAGCTTTCTCATGGAAAGGATCATGCAGGCAGAAGATCCCGTAGCAGCTGCAGGAGATACGCTCTTGCGTCTATCCGGTTAAAAGCGATGTTGCAATCAAAGGATGTTCATCCCCCTGATCCCCCCTTGGGGATTTAAGGGGGGATCAGGAAAGATCGATCCTGGGGCTACAGCAAGAGCGAACTGAACTCGCCGAAGATCTCGTTGAGCTGAGCAAAGGGCTTGGCCTTTTCCAGGCTCGCGATCTTGCCCCAGTTCTCCATGATCTCTTCCGGGGTCGGGATTCTGACGCCATCGGAGAGAATGGCACCGGGGCCCGTGACGAGAGCCGTTCTACTGTAGTAGCCGATGGCGGCGTTGATGATCACGCCCGAATCCTGACACTGCTCCGAGCAGAGATACAATGCCAGGGACGTGACGAAGTCGGGTTTCAGCTTCTCAAAAACCTGCGGGGGGAGGACGTCCTCGGTAAGGCGTGAGGCTGCAATCGGTGCTAATACATTCGTTTTGATATTGTACTTTGCGCCCTCGAGTTTGAGTACGTTTGTCAACCCGATGATCCCCATCTTCGCCGCGGCATAGTTGCTCTGCCCGAAGTTGCCGAAGAGACCGGCGCCGGAAGTGGTCATGACGATCCGGCCATAGCCCTGCTCGCGCATGAAATTGAAGGCCGGCTTCGTGACGCAGAATGCACCCCGGAGGTGTACCGCCATGACGATGTCCCAGTTCTCCTCTTCCATCTTGCCGAAGGTCTTATCCCGCAAGATGCCAGCATTATTGATGAGGATGTCCAACTTGCCGAAGGCATCGATGGCGGTCTTGGTGATGTTCTCACCGCCTTGGGCGGTGGCCACGTTATCGTAGTTGGACACGGCTTGGCCTCCGAGGGCCTTGATCTCATCCACCACCTTATCGGCCGCTGAATGGCTTGCACCTGAGCCATCGCGCGTGCCACCGAGGTCATTCACCACCACCTTGCATCCGCGCTTTGCCAGCTCGAGCGCGTGTTGTCTTCCCAGACCGGCTCCCGCACCGGTCACGATCGCCACTCTTCCGGTAAAATCTATCTTCGCCATATATCACCTCCTTGATTTTTATCTAATACTAAAAGCTCAATCCCCCGACCCCCTGGACTCAAGGAGGGCCAGAAATCCGCCGATTAGCCCACTCGCCTTGTCATTGGTTGAGCAAGCGGACCGGTCGGCGAATGTGTAACCCCCCTGAAGATTCAGGGGGGGATGGAGGTATGAGCTTTTATGCATCAGCCTTTGATTTTAGACCCGCGAAGGCAGGGTCGCCTCGAAATGCCCGGTCAGTTTGACATCGCCCGTTTCATCCTGGGCCGTCACCTCGCAGGAAATAATATTGCCAGCGGCCCGTTTGTCAATGACCTTGCCCGTGATCGTGATGGTGCTGCCGGGTTTGGTCATGCCGGAGAACCGCACCCCGAATTTCCTTAAGGTTTTTTTGGGGACCCATGCGGTAATGGCCTGGCCAACGAATCCCATAATGAGCATCCCGTGCGCGATGACTCCGTCCTTCATCCCCACGGCTTTTGCAAAGTCATCGTCCGTATGCAGGGGATTGAAGTCACCTGAGGCACCTGCATACATGACATGCTGAATTTTCTGGATCGGCGCTTTCGCGAGCTTAATCATCTCCTGGCCTACATTAACGTCTTCGAAATAGATCTGCATAGTCACCTCCCTACTTCCGCTCGACGACCAGGGTCCTGGCCTTAGCCTCTTCTCTCCCCAAAGGGCAAGGTGGTAGATGCGAGGTAGACCGCATGAATGGTCTTCCGGTCCTTGCCCGCCACGCAGTCATAAGCGGCGGCAACCGCCATGCTCAAGGCGTCTTCGTCCCAGTTTGCCACCGCCTTCTCACCCTGGGCCACCGCCATGATAGTACCATGCCATGTTCTGGACAATCACCATCCTCGATAACCGTAACCGTGGAATGTATCCCCCATACGAAGTGATACCGGAACCCCCTTTCACCTATCTATACTGTACCGAAGAGTCCTCTGGCCTTCATATCTCCAATCTCATCCGCGTTGAAACCAAGGGATTGCATGATCTCATCGTTGTCTCTCCCCAATGCACAACCTGCCCAGCGGTACTCCGGGGCGCCATGGGATAACTTGAGCGGGCAGGCGATCTGCCTGATCTTCTTTTCATCAGGGCCGGGGACATGTACAACCAGCCCCCTTTCCAGGACATGATTGCTCTCAATGGCCTCGGAGAAAGAGAGCACCGGCTCCACGCAGGCATCCGCCGCCTTGAACCGCTCTATCCAGTGATTAAGAGACTGCGACCGAATGATTGCACGCACCCGTTTTTTTGCCTCTTCAAGTCCAGCAAACTGCATCACCCCGCCCTCGATGAGGTCCGGGAGGCCCAGGACCTTGAAAAACTCCGTCGAAAACTGCTGCTCGAGTCCGCCGAAAGAGAGGTATTTCTCATCCGCAGTCTCGAAAAAGCCGTAGAGGGAACCGCCATTAAGGAGTTCGGTCTCATAGGCAGGTTCCCTATCGCCGGAAAGCGACCGTGTGCCTGTCAAAGCATGGTACGGGAACAGGCAGTCGGTCATGGCGATGTCAACATGTTGCCCCTCACTGCTCTTCGTCCGATGGATCACCGCGGCAAGGATACCGATCACGGTGTTGAAAGATCCGGCAACATCGGCCACCTGGATGCCCATGAGGGTTGGTCCGGTATCCGCCTTCCCCGAGTAGCCCATGACACCGGAGAGGCTCAGGTAATTGATGTCATGGCCAGCCCGATCCTTCCAGGGGCCGGTTTGTCCATAACCCGTGATGGAACAATAGATGATATCCGGCTGTATCTTGGAGAGCCGTTCATAGGACAACCCCAGCCGCTCCATTACGCCGGGCCGGAACTGTTCGACGACGATATTGTAGCCATGTTCCTTGATGAGGCGCGCGATGATCTCTGCGCTCGATGGGTGCTTGAGGTCGAGTGCCAGCGAGCGCTTGTTGCGGTTGAGGTAGGCATGTACGCATGAGATCTTGCCTTCCTTGTCGACGAAGGGGGGAATGAGCCGCACCAGGTCTATCTTGGTAGGTGATTCCACCTTGAGGACCTCGGCCCCGAGGTCCGCGAGTGTCATGGTAGCCAGCGGCCCGGGAAGGAGATAGGTAAAATCGAGGATCTTGAGGCCGGCAAGGAGCATGTCACAACCCGAGCTGTCGACTAATGATGAGGAGCATGATCTCGGAGGTGCCCGCATAGATGGTTTGCACTCGCGCATCACGGAAGGCGCGGGCAATGGGATACTCCTCCATGTAGCCGTAGCCGCCGTGGAACTGGAGACACTGAGCCACCACGCGATTGAGCATCTCGCAGATCCAGTACTTCGCCATGGAGGCCTGCATGACCACATCTTTGTGCTCCATGTGATCGATGATGAGGCTCTCGAGAAAAGCACGGCCGATCTGTACCTCGGTCGCCATCTTCGCGAGCTCGAAGGAGATGTACTGGAAGCGGCTGATTGGCCGGCCGAAGGCCTCGCGGGTCTTGGTGAAGTCGATGGTGAGCCTCAGGGCCTCTTCCGCCCCGACCTGGGCGCCCATGGCACATACGAGCCGCTCCTGTTGGAGTTTCTGCATGAGGTAATAAAAGCCTTGCCCCTCCTGGCCGAGCAGGTTGGCTGCCGGGACCTTGCAGTCGACAAAGGCCATTTCGACCGTATCTTGGGAGTGCATACCGACCTTTTCCAGCCTTCTCCCCTTCTCGAACCCGGGAGTGCCGTCCTCGACCACGATGAGAGAAACTCCGGCATAGGGAGGATTTGCCTTAGGATCGGTCTTGGCGGCGACGATTACAAGGTCGCAGTTAATGCCGTTGGAGATGAAGGTCTTCTGGCCGTTGATAATGTAGCTATCCCCATCCTTGATGGCGGTGGTGCGGATGGAGGCAAGGTCAGAACCGGCACCGGGCTCGGTCATGGCGATGGCGGTAATGATATCCCCATTCACGCATCCCGGGAGCCAGCGCTGTTTCTGATCCTCGGTGCCGAAGCTGTAGATATAGGGGACGATGATGTCGGAATGGAGCAGAAATAAGAAGCCGCTGCAGTGGGTCTTAGCCATCTCTTCGGTGAGGATGAAGGAGTAGAGGAAGTCGGCTCCCGTTCCGCCGTATTCCTCCGGCAGCCATGGGCAGAGGAACCCCTGCGCGGCGAAACTCTTCCAGACCTGCTTGGGGACGATGCCCTCCTTTTCCCACTGGTCGACATGAGGAGTTACTTCCTTTTCAAAGTAGCGCCTGACCGTCTCCCTGAACAGGTGATGCTCATCGGTATAGTGTTTTTCCAACAAGGACATAAGGCCTCCTGCATACGCAGATCACAAGGTCTTGTGATCACATCATTGTCCCATATTATAGAATAAGACCATTTCTTGTCAATAAAATTGTAAGCTTGTAAGACAGAATTACAATTTATGGGACCCTCTCCCGACGGAATTCTCACGCTGACTTCCGCAAAAAGGGGACCCTCTGATTTCATCACGGTCGGGACATGTTAGGCGGGAGGGATATGCGGGGATGAGAAACACGCGCCCCATGGCTCGACTGGTTCATATGTGCATAGTTGGTCTCTTTCGGCAACACTCAAAGGATGAACGAATTATCAGGGAGAAACTAGAAATGCTAAAGGCTCGTGAGGGTTGACTCTCGCGTCAGGGAACAAGGCACGATCTTAGGAAACGGTAGATCCTTCTCTGTTTTTACAACACTTGGCGGATGTGTTCAGGCAGGCTTAGGTTTGCCTGTCATGCAAGAGCGCCAGCGCGCGCTCAAAGCCCGAGGGACTATATTCGTCTTGCAGGGAAAGTATAGGTTAAGGTATTGTATATATGTGAAGATTCTTCTCATATCAAACAGTTATCCGGATTACGTAGGCTCCTATCGCGGAATATTTATCAGAAAGTTGTGCTTGGCACTCAAATCCCAAGGCCTCGATATGATCGTGTTAACCCCGCGGGTCTTCTGGCAGAGTCCATTCTATGAAGTAGATAGCGGGATAAGGGTATACAGGTTCTGGTACCCGAGCGGGAATCAACCGTTGGGGCAATATGGAAGGATCCCGGTCTTTGTCATGTCGTGTTTTATGGTATCCGGTTTTCTTATGGCCCTGGCTTTGATCCTCAAGGAGAAGCCTGATGTCGTGCATGGAAACTGGATCGTGCCGACGGGATTGATTGCCTCTCTTGCCGGACGTTTGACCCGCGTCCCAGTCGTCAATACCGCACGCGGGATGGATGTTCGCATAAGTGATCGCGGCCTCGCCGGGATCCTGTTCAATCTCGCAGCGCAACTTTCAGACAGGCTGGTCGTGGTTTCCGAGGCAATGCGAGGTCACAGGGTTCTAAAAAATGCCGAGATCATCCCCTCCGGCGTCGATGATGTTTTTTTCACCCTTGAGGCGCATCACGGGCAGCCGAAGATCATTTATACGCGAAGTCTCGAACCTGTTTATGATGTCCCTACGCTCATCCGCAGCATTCCCCTCGTGGTGCAACAATACCCTGCGGCGAGGTTTATCATCGCAGGGACAGGCTCTCAGGAGGCATTCCTCAAAAATCTCGTCCATGCGTTGCATATGGATGGACAGGTGGAATTCGCCGGAGCAGTCCCCCAGCAAGGGATCATACAGCTGATGCAGGATGCCCTTGTTTTTGTATCTCCCAGTCTTGATGATGGCACATCGATCGCTCTGCTCGAGGCTATGGCGGCAGGGCTCGTCCCTGTAGTGTCGGATATTGGGGCCAACAGGCCATGGGTGAGGGATGGGAAGGACGGGTATCTGTTCAAGGCCGGGGATGTCTATACCCTCGCCCAGGCGATCATAAAGGTCTTAGAAGGAAGGATCCAGCCCTCCATACTTGCCGAGAAGCGGAATTATGTCAAACAAAGGGTCGCATGGTCAACCATTGCACAACAATATTTAAGCCTCTATCAACAGGTGGTTGACAGGAAAGGGAGAAGATAAAGTCGCGCATACGAAACACCGACTATTACAATATGGTCGTAATAAAGTTAAGTCTGGCTTTACCTAGGCTTATAGAGCATCTTTAGGGTGATGTGATATGAAGGTGGCGTGCATAGGAAACATGAACAATAACTTCTTCGCCCTGACACGCTACTTGCGTGATAATGGGATTAATACAACCCTTTTCCTGTTGGGGAATGAGCCCGATCACTTTCATCCTTCGGCTGATGCTTTTGACCAGGCCTATGAAGGGTATACCAGGTATCTGGATTGGAAAAACCCGCGCTTTTTTTTTCGGAAGACGAAAAGGGAGATCCTGTCTGTCATCGGCGACTACGATTTTATCATAGGGTGCGGGGCAACGCCTGCTTTTTTGCAAAAGGCCAGGCGCAGGCTGGATATCTTTGCTCCCTATGGCAGCGATCTCTATGATGAGCCTTTTATCAAGTGGGATTCCCCGAGATCAATCCTGTTGGCAGGTTATGTGCTGAGTCAGAGATTCGGGATCAGGAATGCCAGATACATCAATATCGATACCTACATAGATCATTATGCCGATGCCATAAGGAAATTGGGGTATCGAGGACAAGTATTGAATTTTACTCAGCCGATGCTTTATCTACCGCAATATGATCCTGCACATATTCCAGAATACCTTGAAAGAAGCATGTGGGGGAGGCAATTCCTTGCCATCAGGGCCGCACATGACCTTGTGGTATTCCACCATGCACGGCATATTTGGAAACACAGCCCGAACGTAGTCTCCTGGAAGGGCAATGACAAATTGGTGCGAGGCTTTGCAGCTTTTGTGAAGAAGCACAAAGGAGTTAAGGGTATCCTCGTCATGATCGAATATGGCACGGACGTCAGGGAAACTAAGCGACTTGTGCATGCCTTGGGTATTGATGGGTATGTCGCCTGGTTTCCCCAAATGCCCAGAAAAGAGATCATGCTCGGGATAAGTCTGTGCGACATCGGTACGGGAGATTTTAGCCTTGGGAGCCTGCTGGGGGGGGTGAATTATGAGGTGCTCGCCATGGGCAAACCCTTTATGCACTATTGCAATATCGAATCCTATAGAGATTCTCCGATTCCTCTGTATCCGATGATGAATGTATGCGACGAGGTGGACATTGAAAACTCCTTGTTTGATTACCTGTCGCGACCCGAGTTCTATCAAGGCATGGGAGCGGAGGGGAGGTTGTGGCTTCAGGAACGCTGTATCGATTATCCGGTAAAGGAATACCTCCGGATCATGCGCGAAAAAACCCCCTTATCATGCCAAAACCGATGATATCGTTTTCCGGTGTTTCCATATATCATGCGTTTGTAGGGGATGTAAATGGTTTTGATACAGATACGATTGCGTTGTTCAGGAATGCAGGCAGCATTCCTGAGGGGGCAATATCAGGAGCGTGCAGTAAGTTCTCCTTGCAGTGGATGAAGCTGTGATCCCTCAAAACAGGTTTATAAGATGTATTGCCTGCGGAGTGGATATCATGTTTGCTCCGTTAGTGCTCGGAAGTGCTGTTCTCGCACGAATCATCTCGGCGGTATTCCCCAGACCTGAATGTCCACGAATATTCATGGGCACGATGCATACGAACAACTGGGTGTATGTCGCCCGTGCCATGAGGGAGAAGGGGCTCAACGTACGGTTAATCGTCTGGCGACCTCCACTCCACGAGATTGAGGCGATACCGTATGATGTCATTCTCGCCCAGAGGTTTAAACTGATCTTCAAGACCAAACTTGGTCAGTACTTCTTTCAGTTCTGTTTTTTCTCTCACTGCCTATTCCGATATGACATATTCATCATGCCCTTCCTGGGGAGACTGCTCGATAATGCCGTCCTCCTGAGATGGCTGGAATTTCCTTTGCTCAAGTTTGCAAAGAAGAAGCTTATCCTGAACAGCTACGGGGCGGATGTTATGACCCCGAGAAAAACGCTCGGTGATACATATAAATATAGTGCTGTCATTGGATACAGGCTCGATCCTTATTACGCTCAGATTGACGAGGACGAGATCGAGAGAAACAGGCAATACGGAGAGGATTGGGCAGATTTGATCATCAGCGCCATCGATCATCTCGACTACCTGAAACGGGTCGATATCATCCTCCATATGCGGTGCATCACCCCCGAGGAGTTTCAACCGATTTACGATACTGGCAATAAAACCGTCAAAATAATCCATGCCCCGAACCATCGACTTCTCAAGGGGACTGCAGAACTTATCAGGGCCGTTGAGGAACTCCGGCAAAAGGGGCTGGATATTGAATTGCGCGTGTTGGAAAAGACCCCCCACACACAGGTAATGGAGGCGGTGCAAGCAGCGGATATCGTTGCCGACCAGTTCATCTTGGGAACCTATGCACGCTTTGCCATCGAGGGTATGGCGTTGGGAAAACCAGTCATGTGTTATTTGCGGGATGATCTCTTCGAAAAAAATCCCATATGGAGAGATTGTCCGATCGTGAATACGAACCCTGACAACCTTGTCGATAACCTAGAAATGCTGATCCGGGATAAAAATCTTCGGGCTGAAAGGGGAAGACTGGGGAGACTATATGTTGAACGCTACCACTCAACGGAGTATATCGGGCAACGCATGCAAGAAATCATTGCTGAGATCTGGAACAAGGATGCATGAAGGATTTGTTTAAGAGTAAGATCATGCGGGGGAGGTCAAAGGGATCAGCAGAGGGATCTCAGCTATCGGGATATTTTTCCTGCGGGATTCGTCTGCCGGCGCTGGAAATATCCCGTCTCACATTTTGCAACATCCCCGGGAAAGGCCGATTATGTGTAGAATAACCGGGATCTGGGACCTCCATCGTTCCTGCGACTTGGTGGCCACCTGTGAGCGCATGCGCGATACCCTCATCAGGGGAGGACCTGATGATGCGGGTATCTATCTGGATAGAGAGGCCAACCTGGCACTGGGCCACAGGCGGTTGTCCATAATCGACCTCACGCCTACCGGCCATCAACCCATGACCACTTCGGACAGGAGATTCACCATCTGCTACAACGGCGAGGTTTATAATTACCAGGAAATCAGGAAAGAACTTGAAGCGATAGGGATGAGCTTTTGCGGTACATCGGATACCGAGGTACTCCTTAATGCCTTCGCGTTTTGGGGTCCAGCCTGTGTCGAACGTTTCATCGGCATGTTTGCATTCGCCATATGGGATGCGCGGGAGAGAGCGCTCGTGCTCTACAGGGATCGCATAGGGGTAAAACCACTCTATTACTATCAACATAACGGGCTTTTTGCCTTCGCCTCAGAACTCAAGGCTTTGCATATAACCCTGTCTTCTCTGTTGGAGATAGATCCTGTGTCCCTCGGCGAATTCTTCCATTACGGATACATTGCCTCACCCAGGTCCATATACAAACATACCTTCAAGCTGGAACCAGGCCATTGGCTCAAGGTCTCTGCGTCGCATACCAGCGAAAAACACCAATACTGGTCATACATGCATGCATTCTCCGGGACGCCAAACCCGATTACCGAGGAGGATGCTGCGGACGCTCTGGAAGAGATCATGGTGGATGCATTCCGGAAGAGGTTGATCGCAGATGTCCCGGTTGGTGTCTTCCTCTCCGGCGGCATTGATTCCTCGCTCGTGACCGCGATCCTTGCTAAGCACACAAACGCCCCCATAAAGACTTTTACCATCGGCTTTCAAGAGGAGAGCTATGATGAATCTTCCTGGGCGCGGCGCATTGCCCAATATCTCGGCACCGAACATACGGAAAAGGTGGTCACTCCAGAGCATGCCAAGAGGATACTGCCCCTGTGGCCGGAGATCTTTGACGAACCTTTCGGCGATATCTCGGGCATCCCCACCACCATTATCGCGCAGATGACGCAACAGCATGTGAAGGTGAGCCTTTCCGCAGATGGCGGGGATGAGCTTTTCTGCGGATACCACCGTTATTGGGTGATGAAGAGGCTTGAGACAATTATGCAAAACCTTCCGCGTTGTATCCCCAAGGTAGCTGGCAATGTGATCAATGTGCTCGGCATTGACACGGTAGCGGATATGGTACAGTTGGTTCCACGGTTCAGGCTGCCTGCCCTCAAAGACAGGCTGAGGAAATTCCAGGCGGTCCTCTCTCATTGGCAGAATAATGCAGCAGGCGCCTACCTTTTTGCAGTGGGCTACTGGTTGCCCCATGAGATCCGACAGCTCACCGGCGCCTATGCGGACCCGAGACCTCCCGTGAACGCTATGGGGGAGGATCTCCTTAATTCCATGATGCTTTGGGACCTGGTGCACTACCTGCCGGAGGACATACTTACCAAAGTGGACAGGGCCACCATGTTTGCAAGTCTTGAAGGGCGGGACCCCTTCCTTGATCATAGGATCGTCGAGTTTGCCTTGCGCCTCCCCATCGGGCTCAAATATAAGCAGGGAACAATGAAATATCTCTTGAAAAAGCTGCTCTCAAGGTACTTACCAAAAGAACTGTATGACCGACCCAAGCAAGGCTTTGCCGTTCCGATATACTCCTGGCTCCACGACGATCTCAGGGAGATGGTGGAGACATACCTGAACCCCGATGAAATCAAGCGCCAGAACTATATCGATCACAAGACGATGGAAAAGACCGTGCGCGAGTTCAAGGCCAAAAACGGATCCATCGCGGTTGATCGGGTATGGCTTCTCCTGGTCTTCATGATGTGGAGACAAAGATACTCATTATAGGACCCGGGAGGTGTTTATGAAGCACAGCATGAAGATCATGCATAT
>CAYGXB010000080.1:0-11074 GCA_964353605.1 uncultured Bacteriovoracaceae bacterium | reverse complement strand
GCAGGCATACACACACTGCATGCACAACGTGCACCGGCTCCTAATAATCTTCTGGTAGGGCGAGTCCTCTGCCTGGGACTCCTCCGGGGCAATGGGCGGAAGAACGGCATCGTTCGGGCATACGTCCAGGCATGCCCCGCACTGGATGCAGAGCCTCCGCTTCCAGTAGAGCTCCGGATAGGGAGCTATGGTCTCGGGATTATGGCACCAGACACACCGCATGGGGCATCCCTTGAGAAAGACATTCGTCCTGAAACCCGGGCCATCATTGATGGCGAAACGCTGAACATCGGTGATTAATACGCTATCTTCCATGGCTTGCTCTCCCCTGTCATGCACCCTCTTCACATACTTATTGGAGAAGGTCCTCGGTGAGGAGCCGCATGTTGTCTACCCGCTCCATTTCAGCGACCGTATCTGCAAGCTTCTGTGCCTTCTTCTTTCCCAGGATGGGGCCGACGAGGTCCATGAACTTGCTCCTGACCCGATTCTGTTTCACGGTGAGCGGCGGAATCTGCTGGAGGATGTCCGAGAAGTGCTTGTACACTTTCCCCTCCTTGGTCTCTATCTCCACGATCGCCTCCAAGGCCTTCATCTCCGGGTCATGGATCACGGTAATCTTTTTCATCAAAGCCCGTACTGATGGATCGCGCACCTTGTCATCGGTAAAGGCCTGAATGCCGGTCTGGCTCCGCAGGAGTGCGTTAGCTACGCAGTAGGGGATGCTGAACTTGCCTTCCAAACCGTTAACCGGTGCGGTCTTTCCCGCTGCATCGAGGGCGAGCCTCGAAGAATGCACGCAGATGCCCTTGATATCGGCCAGCGCAATCCGCTCCTCCTTCACGAGCGTCAAGGCGGCCTCAAGGGGGGAGTGTGTGGCATGACAGGAGGCATGGTATTTCTGGGAGAGATTCTGCACGTCCCATCCCAACCCGAGGAGAGCGACGATCTCCTCATTCACCTTGCCCCGTAATGCCTCGAAGAACCCTTGTGGTCCTTCCAGGATATCATCGGCGCTCGTGAATCCATCCTGGGCGAGGAGCGCAGCCATGAGCCCGGCCTGAGAGGCACGGCCCGCGTGGAAGGGCTTGCACATCGTGCCGAATACCCGCTTCAAACCCGAAGATTGCGTCCCTCCGATCCCCAGCGCGTACACCGCCTGCTGTTCATCGAGACCCAGGAGCCGGGCGCAACCCGCCGCGGATGCAAGATGGCCGAGCGTGGAGGTCGCATGCCAGCCCGCCATGTAGTGGTCGAGGCTCGCGCACGCCCCGATGGTACCGCCCACCTGGAGGCCGATGAGGTAAGCGGTGAGGAAATCCTGCCCAGGCTTTTGCTTCCATTCGGCCAGGGCCAGGAGGGCGGGAAAGAGCGTGACGGACGGGTGTCCGAGGAAGGATACCAAGGTATCGTCATAATCCAGGGCGTGCGAAGCACTGCCGTTGATGAGGGCGGCGTGGGACACGTCCTTCTTCATCTTGTGACCGATGATGGTCGCCTGTTCGTTTCCCCCCACCATGCTGGCATAATCGATGAGCTTCAAGACCAGGGGGTCGTCCTTGCCTCCGAATGTCACGGCAAGCCAGTCCATGAAGGCAACCTTGGCATGGTCATAGGCCCATGGGGGAATCGTCGCGGCGTCGGTATGTACGATAAAACCAGCCAACTTCTTCGTAAAACCATGTGCATTCACCGTCATGGCACCTCTCCTCTTTAAAAAGCCCAATCCCCCCGACCCTCCTCGATCTCAAGGGAGGCCAAGGCTCCACCGGCTTGTGATGGGGCGGCGCTTCACGCCGTGCCTATCACAAGCCAGGCGTTGGAATGGAAAATTTCTGCAGCATTTCCTCCACGGCTGTGTAGGGATCGACCTCCTGGGCCAGGATCCTTTCTATCGCATGCTCCAGCCTTCCATCCTGCGTCAGCCGCTCCCGAACCATGCGGGAAACCTCATGCTCCATAAGGGAGAGGATCTCTTCCCTGACGAGACCTCGCTCTCGATCACGCCGCTTCTTCGTCTGCATGAATGCACGGAGGAAGGTCACGAGATCGTCGAGGCCCTCCTTGGTCACGGACGAGGTTTTCATCACCTGTGGGGTCTGAACGCCCTCCTGGCCAGAAAGGGTAAGCATGGCCTCGATCTCCGCCACCATCTCGTCCGCCCCTTCCCGATCAGCCTTGTTCACCACGAAGAGGTCGGCGATCTCCATAGTGCCGGCCTTGATCGCCTGGATGCTGTCCCCTTGGCCGGGGAAGCAGATGAGCATGACGAATTCGGAGGCTCTGACCACCTCGATCTCGTCCTGCCCCACACCCACAGTTTCGATGATGACTACATCCTTGCCGGAGGCATCAAGGATGCGTGCAACGTCCCGGGCCGCCTGACACAAACCGCCCAGAACGCCGCGCGTCGCCATGGACCGGATGAAGATCCGGCTGTCTACGCTGATATCCCTCATCCTGATCCGGTCTCCGAGCAAAGCCCCACCGGAGAAAGGGCTGGATGGGTCAACTGCGATGATCCCGATTGAGAATCCCTGATCGCAAAGCCTTCTGGCGATCGCATTCGTAAGCGTGCTCTTTCCCGCACCCGGCGAACCGGTGATACCGAATACAGTGGATGTTCCGGCAAGCGGATAGACTACCTTCATTGCATCCTTCCAGCCTGCCTCCCGGTTCTCCACATAGGTGATGAGCTTCGCCAGCGCACGTACATCCCCGTCCTTGACGGTTGCGATCATCCTCTCCCAAGGTTCTGCCATTGGCCTATGATCCTCTCCTGTACACATCAGAGTTTAACCGGCTGGGCCTCGCCAAACACCTCGCGCAGCACATCGCAGATCTCCTGCAGGGTCGCCAAAGCCTCAACACACGCGCAGATGGAGGGCATGAGGTTTTCCTTCTCGTCCTGCGCGCTCATCTTGAGGGTTTGCAGAGATTCTTTGACCGCCTGATCGTTCCGTTCCCGCTTCAACTGGGCCAGGTTTGCCTTCTGGCGCTCCTCAGCCATTCTCAAGAGCTCGGGGTCATAGGTGTCCTCCACGACCCTGTTGATCATGACCTCAATTTCGTTCGGCCCGGTAAAGCTATTCACTCCTACGACGAACTCCTGCTTGCTCTCGATTTGTTTTTGGCGTTCATAGGCACTCTTGGCTACCGCCCGCTGCATGAACCCGTTCTCAATGGCAGCCACTGCGCCACCCATCTTCTCGATCTTCTCCAGTTCTGCAAGGGCTTCTTCTTCGGTGGCGTCGGTGAGCGATTCCATGAAATAGGAACCAGCCCAAGGATCGCAGACGTCCGCCACCTTGGTCTCGTAGATCATGATGCGTGTGGCATCGAGTTGGAGTTGGACCGCCTCCTGGGAGTGACCGAGGCCGAGCGGTTCGTCGAAGGGAGGAAAAGCCCCGGGAATGCCCCCGGACATGCCGGCGGCCATGCCGCCGATTACCGCCCGCACGAGGTTGTTGAGCGGTCGCTGAAGGGTAGTGCTCGAGCAGCCGATATGCGCCGTGATTGGTTGGCGGATCAGCATGCTCCTTGCATCCTTGGTACCGAAGCGTTCCTTGAGGATGCGGGCCCACATCCTCCGGGCGGCGCGTTGGAGGGCGATCTCCTTGTATATCTCCATGCTGCCGCCGAAGGCATTGAAGGTGAACTTCGGAGCAAAACTATCGATAGCAAGTCCGCCCTCCAAGCCTGCCTGGATGTAGGCTATGCCATTGGCTAGGGAGAAGGCGAGATCCTGGATGCGACTGGCGCCCGCCTCCCGCATGTGATACCCGCCGATCGAATTGATGTTGAGGGCTCTGAGGTACTGCGTGCAGAAGACGCAGGTATCGCGGAAGAGCCGCATGGAAGGCCGCGGCGGAAAGATATACGTCCCACGCGCAATGAACTCCTTGAGAATATCGTTCTGCGGCGTACCTCTCAATTTATCGAGGGGGATGCCGCGCTGTTTTGCCAGTGCAGCATACATGGCGATGATCACGGCGGCCGGGGCATTGATGGTGAAGTTAGAGGGTACTTTATCGATGTCGAGTTCCCCGGTGTAGGCTTCATAGATGATCTGAAAATCCCTGAAGGAGTCTATGGCGACCCCGACCCGGCCCACCTCCCCTTCCGCATACGGACTGTCCGAATCATAGCCGCACTGGGTGGGGAGGTCGAAGGCGATGTTCGGTCCACCCTTCCGGCCCATGGAATGCATCCTTTTCAGATAGTCCCGATAATCAGCGGCAGTGCCGAACCCCCCATACTTCCCTACCTGTCCGCCGCCCCAATCAGGACGGTAGCCCATGCGGGCGGCCTCGCTCGCGTATGCCTGCCAAAAGTCGAAGGGTTGGTTCCCTGCCGTGAACGGATACTGACCCGGAAAGCCGACCTTCTCCAGAAAGTTGCCATGCTTGATGGAAAGGGGGGTATAGAATCTGGTCGGGCTTTCCTGTAGATTGAAGCGCTTGACGCGCGGGTACAAAACTTTTTCCTCCCATTCCTGGAGGGCGACCTCGATTTTCTTTTTATCGTTCCCCATGGTTTTCATCACCCGTTTTATAGCAGCCTCTCTACTCTATTGAAGGCTACGCTGAGCAGTTCGGGACGTATGTCCGGATATATGCAGCGATATCCTTGATCGGAGTGCCGGCGGTGAAGACCGCAGCCACACCCATGCCCTTCAGGGCCGCAATATCGCCTTCAGGTATGACGCCGCCCACGATTACGAGGATATCGTTCGCATGCTGGGTCTTCAATCCATCCATGACTTTTTGCGTTAACGAGAGGTGGGCGCCGGAAAGGATAGAGAGGCCAATCACCTGGACATCCTCCTGTATGGCGGCATTGACGATCTGACCCGGGGTCTGTCGCAAGCCCGTATAAATGACCTCGAAGCCCTCATCCCTAAGCCCGAAGGCCACGACATGGGCGCCCCGTTCGTGGCCATCCAGACCTGGCTTGGCAATCAGGACCCGAATCTTCCTCTCCTGATTCATGAAAAATCCTCCTAAGCTTTTGATCTCATCCATAGCAATGCATTGAATAAAAACCCTTAAAAGGCGCCATGCACGATTGAACATATATACACGATATACGCGAAAGAGAGCAAGGATAATGCCAAGATGAGTTGGGTTTTTATCTTATTGATTATATTGTTAAATTTACAGGAGAGATAGTAATCAGGGTGGTATGCTGGACATCTCTGTCCCTGGTGACCAGGCTTGAAACAAGGCCATTTGACTGCAGCCGAGGGATTCAAGGGGATATTTGGAGGAAGGGATCAGAATGGGTCAAATGTGCCCACCAGCGGTCACAGGAGTCCAAGCCGCTTCAATTTCCGCGTCAAGGTCTTCCGGGATATCTTCAGTGCCTCAGCGGCCTTGCTCTTGTTCCAGTGGTACTTGTTGAGGGCGTCCATGATGACCTCTTTTTCCACACTGTCAGTGTGTTCATGGAGATTGAAGTCATCCCTGATCTTCTCGACCTTTGCCGCACTGCATTCTTCACCCGGAGGCTTTTCTGTCGCGGGTGGAAGGAAGTCGATACGGCCGACGGTGAAGTAGCGCTGGATAACATTCTGCAGCTCGCGGACATTGCCCGGCCAGTCATGATTGATCAAAGCCTCGAGAACATTGCCCGGGAGCGAGGGTATCCTTTTCCCCGGCGAATGGGCGCGCAGGAGGTGTTCTACAAGCAGCGGGATATCCTCCTTGCGCTTCCGCAGAGCCGGGAGGTAGATGGGGATGATATGAATGCGGTAGAAGAAGTCCTCGCGGAAGAGCCCCCTCTTCGATTGCTCCAGGAGGTTCTTGTTCGTAGCGGCGATGATCCTGAAATCGGAGTGTTTGGTGCAGTTGCTCCCCACGGGGGAATAACCGCCCCCCTCGATGGAGCGCAGGAGCTTGGCTTGGATGTTCAGGCCAAGCTCGCCGACCTCATCCAGGAACAGGGTGCCGCCATCGGCCATATCGAGATATCCAGGTTTGTCATTGATGGCCCCCGTGAAGGCGCCTTTCTTGTAGCCGAAGAATTCACTCTCGATCAGATTCTCCGGGATGGCGGCGCAATTCACGGGCACAAAGGCCTTGCCGGAACGGCTGCTCATCTCATGGATGGCCTTGGCCACCAGTTCCTTGCCCGTGCCCGATTCCCCGTAGATGATGACATTCGCATTCGCGGCAGCGGAATTCAGGATGAGCTCATACACATCCTGCATGGCACTGCTTTTACCGATGATGTCCCCGAAGCGATAGCGGTCCTTGATGATGGAGGAACGCAGGATGATGTTCTCTTTCCTCAAGTAGGCTGCCTCCTCCTGCATGGATATCTCTTTCAGCTTCGTATCGGTGATGTCCCGTGCCGTCAGCAAAACGGCAGGGTTGCCTTTCCAGCGGATGAGGTTCCCCCGGCCCTCAACCCAGATATCCTGTTTGTTATCATTGCACCAGCGGGACTGAAAGAACCGCTCAGTTGATTTCCCGGACTCCAGGGAAGCGAGAAGTTCCTGGAAGTAGATTTCGAAATCCTTATTGATGAAGTACATAATATCCTGGCCGAGGAGTTGGTCCGGATCGGAAAATCCTGAAATAGTGGCGAAGGCCTTGTTGGCGAAGAGTATCTTTGAGCCGTGGAGGAGGGTGACTCCCTCGGTCATGCGCTCGGCAAAGATGCGGTACAGGGCCTCGCTCTCCAGGAGGGCACCCTCGGCCTGCTTGCGCTTGCTGATATCAAGGCCTATGCCCAGCACATAGGACGTTCCATCGATCTCGGCTCCTACCCCCGTAAACAGATACGGGATGTACATGCCATCTTTGGTCAAGATACGGGCCTCAACGATGCCTTCTCCGTTCCTGATGGCATTTTTGATCGCATGCTTTACCAGGGGCAGATCCACCGCATCGAAGACGTCTTTCAAGCCCCTCTTTTCCGTAATGAATTCCTCAGATTTATAGCCCGTGATCGCTTCGGCATTCTGGTTCCACTTGTGGAGTTGATACTTGTCATCCAAGACATAGAAGAGGCCGGGTAGGCTCTTGATGAGCATTTCGAAGAACGTATTCCTGCGCTCAAATTCCTTCAAAGTTTCTTCAAGATGCGCGATCCTCGTGAGGAGAGCAGAGACATGTTCTCCCGCTACATCCTTGACGCCATGCGACGCCATACTGTAGCCTCCTAGCTCAATTCAGATCATGATAAAAACATGGCATATTCGCCATGCAATCTCAAATAATGCATCAAATGCTATCATGATAGCATATTATTAATCATGCTGTAAAGATAGAGAAGGATATGAGCATTATAGGGACAACGGGGTTCCATTCCCCACCATCTCCCCCCGATGTTTTGGGGTGAGGTTCATGGCGGCGCGATATCATCGCTTCTGCCGAGCATAGGTTCCCATGAGCTCCCCCTCGGCCAGCACATGTCCCTGCATCGCCTTGAGCAACGCCCTCTTCGTGGCTTTCTCGGGCTGGATGGAGATGGCGGTATCCAGAGCATAGAGGCTGATGAAATAGCGGTGCTTCCCGAAAGGCGGACAAGGCCCGCCGTAAGCGTGTCTGCGCCAGGAGTTCCTCCCCTGCCGCGCGGCATTGGCAAGCGTTTCCCCCTGCGGTTGGGCCTCGGGAAGGGCGGTGAGATCCGGCGGGATATTGTACACGATCCAGTGGATCCAGGCCGGGATCAGGAACTTCGGCAAGGGGATATCGGGGTCCTCCATGATGAGGACAAGGCTCTGCGTCCCCGCGGGGACTTTTCCCCACGCGATCGGGGGAGATAAATTCTCTCCGTCGCAGGTAAAACGGGAGGTTATCATTCCCCCTGTTTGAAAAGCCGGGCTTGAAACTTCCAGGTTTTCCATCAGCATATCCTCCTATGCTTGTGTGATATGCGTCTGCGTGGCTACATCGGAATATTCCCATGCCGCTTTGGATAGCGCGGAGGCCTCTTCTTCGTGGATAGGAATGCGAGCGAGCGGATGAGCACTCTGCGCGTCTCCCGCGGCTCGATGACATCATTGATGAAGGGATTGTACGCCGCCTCGCGCATGGGATTGGCGTAGCGCTCTTCGTATTCCCTCAAGAGCTGCTCCCGCAGCTTCTCCGGCTCCGGTGAGTTGCGGATCGACTCTCCGAAGAAGAGCTCCACCGATGCCTTTGCCCCCATGACGCCGAGTTCGGCAATCGGCCAGTAGAAGAGCATATCCGTCCCCACTTGGGCCGGGATGACGCCCATGCCCAGGTTCCCCCCGCCATAGGACTTGCGCATCACGACACCAATGCGCGGGACCGTGGACTCACAGAGGGCATACAATACCTTCGCCCCGTGGCGGATGATACCACGATGCTCCTGATCCTTGCCCGGCAAATAGGCCGAAGTGTCTACGAGCAGGATGATGGGGATATTGAAACAATCGCAGAACCGCATGAACCGTGTCTGCTTGTCCGAGCTGTCGACCGTGAGGCTGCCGGCGAGGTAACACGGCTGGTTAGCCACGACCCCCACGACCTCTCCGCCGAGGCGGGCAAAACCCACCACCATCTCGGGGGCGAACTCGGGCTTGATTTCAAAGAATTTGCCGTTATCAACGATGCAGGCAATCGCCTTGCGCACATCATAAGCCCGCACGGCCGAGGAGGGAACGATGCTGGTAAGTTCATCTGTGAAACGCTCCGGGTCATCGCCCAGATCCTTCTGCGGCGGCCTTTCATCAGCGTTTTGCGGGAGATAGGTCAGCAGTTCCCTGATGGCATCGAGCAGCTCCCTTTCACCCGGATACCGCCTGTCAGACACACCGGACAGCTTGCAGTGCACCTCCGCCCCACCCAGCTCGTCCTTGGACAATTTCTCTCCCGTAACCACCTCGACCGTGCCGGGCCCGGTGATGAACATGTGACTCTGCTTGTCTACCATGAAGATGAAATCGGTCAACGCGGGAGAGTATACCGAGATGCCGGCGCAGCTCCCCATGATGGCCGCGATCTGGGGGATGAGACCCGAACCCTGTGTATTGGGATAAAAGATAGCACCCCCATGCTTCTCCATGGCCTCACCGAAAACGCTCCGCGAGTTCATATCGGGTATGCGCGCCCCAGGCGAATCATGCAGGCCGACAAAGGGTACCCCCATGTCGAGGGCCTGCTCCACTGTACGATACATCTTGAACCCGTGCATGGGGCCGATGGAACCGCCCTTTACCGTGGCATCCTGTGAATAGACACAGACCATCTTTCCGCCAATCTCTCCATACCCCGCCACGAGTCCATCGGCTGGTATTCCCTCCAGGTGACCGATGATGAAATTCGTCTCTACGAAGCTGCCCTTATCCAGGAGATATTCGATCCTTTCGCGGGCAGTAAGCTTGCCTTTCGTACGCAGTTGGGCGATCTTCTCTTCGCCTCCACCCTTCTGCGCCGCCGCTTTCACTTCCTGAAGCCTCTTGATCCTGCGTTCATATTTTTCATCCATACCGCTATCCCCCAGTGAATATGTACACATGCCCACGGTCCACTCGGGGAGGATGAGGCGCATGGATTTCTGTCTTAAGCATCACGATCCTCACCCTCAGCCGCAGGTCAACCGCAAAGGCTCCAATGTATTTATCAAATACAAACCTTGACATGCAAATAAATTCACTGCTGGCAGCTGCTCACATGATCACGGCCAGGACATCGTTCTTTTTCACACTCTCGCCATTCTTGAAGGGGATCTCCCGTACAACTCCTTTGACTGGGCTTACGATGAAATTCTCCATCTTCATGGCTTCGAGAATCAGCACCACGTCGCCCTCGTTCACCAGCGCACCCTTATCCACCTCGTAGCGAATGATCAACCCGGGCATAGGCGCCACGATGAGAGTTCCCGGATCAGATCCTGCGGCAGTCCCTCTCGATGCAGGATTAACGTAAGGTGCAGAGGACAGAGAGGTCACCGCCGCCGCCTCAGGTAGGGCAGAAACCCGGGGAAGAGACGTCAGAGAGGGCAGCGGAGACGTTGCGGTCTGCTTCAGCGGTGTACTGGCCACAATGAGCGGCTCCCCGCCTGTCTGCTCGAGCGCCACATCATAAGCGGTGCCATTGAGATAGACCGTAAATGTGCGCATCCCCGAACCTTGTGGGGGGGCTTCCCTCTTCGGCTTCTCCACGTGCAGCCCGGCCTTGGCGTTCTTCACGAGCACCTCTTCTGCCTTGACCTCTTCGATGGTCTTAGGGTGCACCTCCTGCGGGATCTCTTCGAGCCCATACTTCCATTTCAGGAAGCGTTTGCCTGTGGTCGGATAGAGGGCGTAAACAAGGACATCGTCGATATCCTTGGCTAAACCATCAACCTCGTGCTTGGCCTTTTCGAGCTCCGGTTCGAGAACATCCGCGGGACGGACGGTGATGGGGTTTTCGCCCCGCGGGTAATCCTTGAGAGCCTTCTTCTGCACCTCGGGATCGATCGGCACAGGTGTCTGCCCGTAGAGACCGTAGCAGAGGTCCTTGACTTGGGCGGTGATCATCTTGTAGCGCTCATTCGCGGTATCGAAGAGCACGTTGTTAACCGTCTGGATCCCGACGATCTGACTTGTCGGTGTAACGAGCGGGACTTGCCCAAGTTCACTCCGGACGATGGGGAGCTGCCGGAAGACCTCGTCGATTTTGTCGATGGCATCCATTTCTTTGAGCTGATTGACGAGGTTCGAGAGCATCCCTCCGGGGGTCTGGTGGAGGAGGACGTTGATGTCGATGATCGAAACCTTATCATCGAGGAGGTGCCTATATTTCGGCGAGACCTTCTCCAGGTACTCACTGCAGCGGGCGAGGAGATTGATATCGAAGCCTGTATCCCGGGTCGTGTACCTGAGCGTCGCGACCAGGGGCTCGACTGCCGGATGGGATGTTCGATAAGCCCAGGTCGAGAGGCACGTGTCGACGATATCCACCCCGGCCTCGACGGCCTTGAGCAATGCCATATCGGCCATGCCCGAAGTGAAGTGACTGTGGAGGTGGATGGGGACCTTCACCATCTCCTTGAGGGCCTTGATGAGCGCATAGGCATCATAGGGGGCGATGAGACCCGCCATGTCTTTGATGCAGAT
>CAYGXB010000079.1:0-11121 GCA_964353605.1 uncultured Bacteriovoracaceae bacterium | reverse complement strand
AGGCCTCCTCGGCGTCGATGACCCTGCCCGTGATGATCAATTCCAGGGCGCGTCCCAGACCGATGATGCGTGGCAGGCGCTGGGTTCCTCCGTCCGCCAGGCCGATGTTCCAACGGCGGCAGGTGACGCCGAACGTGGCATGCTCCTCAGCGATGCGCATATCCGCAAAGCATGCCCATTCAAGGCCGCCGGCATAGGCGATGCCGTTGACCGCGGCGATGATCGGCTTGTAGATGTCGGTCCAGCGGCTGGGACCCAGAATCCCCGGCCGCTCTCCGCGGTTGTGGGCTGCGATCTCGGAGGCTGTCAGGGGGATGAGCTTGTCGCCCGCCTTGATGTCGCCGCCGGCACAAAAGGCCTTGTCCCCAACCCCTGTGATGATCGCCACCTTTGCGGAATCGTCTTCCCGAAAGGCGCTCCAGGCTTGGATGAGCTCCTCGTGCGTGACGGGCCCGATGCAGTTATGCACTTCCGGGCGGTTGAACTTGATGATGGCCACTTCACCCCTCTTTTCATAGACAATCTCTTTGAAATCCATTGCTCCCTCCCCGTCATGTACTGCCTGCTTCCCCCTTATCTTGTATGACATGCGCTCGGTATGACAAGCAAAAAAGAAAAAATGTGCAAGCCCCGCAATACCCTGGTGTGCAGGGAATCAAGGATCGGTCGTGTATGCCGCCAGGCTGAATCCGACGAATCGAAGAGCAACCCGCAAGCAGAGAACCACAGGCGAGGCCGATGCGTCAATGATGCAATTTCCTGGGGATCATTTCGCACAGAATATGTTGCGTTCTCGACGGTCCCCGATTATATAGGAGAGAAAATGAAGCTGCCCCATGGAAAGGAGGTCCGATGAACCTCAAACCCCTCTTCGAGCCGCAAACCATGGCCGTGATCGGCGTATCCCTCCACAATGACCTGCATCCTGCCAACGTCATTTTTTACAAGAACTTCCTCCGCTATCCGGTGGAAACCTTTGCCGTGAACCCCAAGGCGGGTATCCTCAAAGGCGAGCGAGCGTTTCCGAGCATCCTGGAGATACGCAAAAAGATCGACCTGGCCGTGATTGCAGCCCAGGCCGAACGGGTGCCCTCCATTTTGGAGGAGTGCATCAAGGCCGGTGTCGGGGGCGCCGCGATCATCTCCGGTGGTTTTGCCGAGGCCGGCAGGTCTGACCTTCAGGACCGGATCGTGTCGATAGCGAAAGAGGCCGAGTTCCCTTTCATCGGTCCGAATTGCCTGGGGATATACGTTCCGGCCCATATGGACACCTTCTTTCTGCCCACGGAGCGCATGGGAACACCCAAAAAAGGCAATGTGGCCCTCATCAGCCAGAGCGGCGGGATTCTCGTCGACCAGATGATCCGGTTCTCGTCCGAGGGTGTGGGCATGTCGCTGGGCATCAGCATCGGGAACAAGGCGCTCCTCAAAGAGAAGGACCTCCTTCGGTATCTGGTTGGCGATCCCGAGACCAAAGTGATCTCCTTCTATATCGAGGGCTTTGGCGATGAGGAAGGCCGGGAATTCATGGAGGAGGCGCGTAAAGCCGGTAAACCGGTGATCGTGTTGAAGGCGGGCAAGTCACCCGGTGGCAGCCGGGCGGTGACGAGTCATACCGCCTCGCTTGCCGGCGATTACACGATCTTTTCGGCAGTACTTTCGCAGTATGGCCTCGTGGAGGCCAAAGGTATGGCAGAACTCGTCTACTTCAGCCAGGCCCTGAGCTCCTACCAGAGATCAACCAAGGGCAGAGTGGGCATCATCACGGCGAGCGGCGGCCACGGCGCGTTGGCCACCGACCTCTGCATGGACTGCGGCCTCGTTGTCCCCACCCTGCATGCCTACGACCAGGAGAGCATACGCAAGCAGCTTTCCCCGACCGTCAAAAACATCGCATCGTGCATGAACCCCGTGGACCTCACCGGCAGTGCGGTGGATCAGGACTTTGTCGAGGCGGCCCTGAGCATGAGCGCGATACAGGACATAGACTGCTTCATCGCCCTCCTGCTCCCGTATCTGCCCGGCATCTCGCAAGATCTCGGCGGGCTTTTGAGCCAATTGCCGAGGAGGTCGAGCAAACCCCTCATTGCCTATGTTCCGCGTCTGGATAAGTACCGCATGCTCATCGAGGGCTTCGAGATCAACGGGGTTCCGGTCGCCCATAGCATCGAGGGTGCTGTACACATGGCACAGGCCCTGATGAAATATAAAGGAAACCCCGTTTGATAGCTCCGGAGGTAGACGATGGAAAAGATGAAGATCGGACCAAGCACATTGCTTTTTCCCATGCCCGCCGTCCTCGTCGGCACGGAGGTCGAAGGCAAGGCTAACTTCATGACGGTTGCCTGGTGCGGGATCGCCGCGCATGTACCACCCGCGATCACCGTAGCCATCCGCAAGGAGCGCTACTCCCTCAAAGGCATTACCGCGCATGGCGCCTTTTCCGTGAACGTGCCCAAAGCAGATATGGTCAAGGTGGTCGATTACTGCGGCATATACTCCGGGAGCAAGCAGGACAAGTCCGGGCTCTTCACGATCTTTTCCGGCACGCTTCATGGCGCTCCGCTCATCGAGGAATGCCCCCTGAATCTCGAGTGCAAGGTGATCCATACGCTCGACCTCGGCAGCCATACCCTCGTAGTCGGCCAGATCGTGGAAACCCATGTCAGCCAGGATTGCATGCGCGGAAAGCACGTGGATCCAGCCAAGATCGACCCGCTCGTCTACACCACATCGACCCAGGTCTACCAGAGGCTCGGCGCAATCGTTGGCAAGGCCTTTCACGACGGCAGGGAATTATCATGATTAGCTCTGCTTCATACGAAGTTGCCTTCAAACATGATCTATGTATCCCAAGGGCCCCCTCACCCCCGAGTTTTCGGGAGAGAGGGGGTCGGGGGGATGGAGATTTTCCTGAGAAAGGAGGTTTGAGGTGAAGACGAACTTCTATTACTTTATGCCCACTCGGCTGATATTCGGGCCCGGAGAGCTCAAGCGGCTGGCGGGTTCACCCTATCTGCCCGGTAAAAAGGCCCTGGTCGTCATCGGCGCTGGCGGCGCCATGCGGAGGCATGGCTATCTGGACGAAGTGTTCGGCTATCTCGCCAAAAGCGGGTGCGATACCGTGCTTTACGATAAAATCCTTCCCAATCCGGTGCTCGCTCAGGTGAATGAGGGCGCAGGAGTCGCCAGGGAAAACTGGTGCGATTTCGTCCTCGGTCTGGGCGGAGGCAGCACTATTGACGCCGCCAAGGCGATTGCCCTCACGGCGGCAAATGCGGGAAATTATTGGGACTACATCCAGAGCGGGACGGGGGGCCGCAAGCCCGCCCCCCAGCGGGCCCTGCCCATCGTTGCCATACCCACCACGGCCGGGACCGGCACCGAGGCAGACCCCTGGACCGTCATCACCAAGCCTGCCACCAGAGAGAAGATCGGCTGGGGCAGGGACGACACCTTTCCCGTGTTCTCCATCGTCGATCCCGAACTCATGGTCTCTGTCCCGCAGAAGACAACCGCTTATACCGGCATGGATGCGTTCTTCCACGCAGTGGAGGCATACCTCGCCCGGGTGAGCCAGCCCAATAGCGATCTCCTCGCCCTGGAGGCCATCGGCCTCATTGCGAAGTATCTGCCTGTGGCCGTACAAGACGGCGGGAACAGGGAGGCCAGGACCGCCCTCGCCTGGGCGAGCACGGCGGCCGGCATCTGCGAATCGCTCTCGAGCTGCATCTCGCACCACTCCATGGAGCATGCCTTGAGCGCCTTCTACCCAGAGATCCCACACGGCGCAGGGCTTACCATGCTCTCGCGCGCCTATTTCGCCTTTCTCGAGCAAAAACACCCCTTGCGTTTCCCCGAGCTGGCGCGGGCCATGGGGGGGAAAAATACCCAAGGACCCCAAGCCTTCCTCGCGGCCTTGGAAAGGCTCATTGCCGGGGTCGGACTTGCAAACGAGGCATTCTCCGGCTATGGCGTACAGAGGGAGGACATCAGGCCCATGGCCGAGAACGCCCTGCAGACCATGGGAGGTCTCTTTTACTTGACGCCAGTGAAGCTCAGCGTCGATGATGTCGTGAAGATCTATACAGATGCATATCGCTAAAGAGACCTTTGCCATGCAGTGTGATGCACTCATCTTCGACATGGACGGAACCCTGCTCAATACCCTGGAGGAGATCGCGGATGCCATGAATGCAGCCCTGGCAACCCTTGGCTTTCCGCCCCACGATTATGACGCCTACCGAATGTACGTCGGCTATGGCATGGATGTGCTTGCCGGGAGTGTCCTGCCCGAAGACAGCCGCGACGATGCGCAGGTGAACAGATGCGTGGATGCCATGCGGCGGATATACGGCGAGCGCTATGCATACAAGAGCAAACCATATGACGGCATCCCCGAACTCCTCGATGCCCTCTCGGAAAAGGGCATCAGCATGACCATCCTCTCGAACAAGCCGGATGACTTCACGCGCAAGATGACCGAGAAACTGCTCGGCAGATGGCGGTTCGCGCTCATCAGGGGCGTCATACCTGGTCAGCCGCGGAAGCCGGACCCTGCCGCGGCCCTCGATATCGCGGAGACCCTCGGCGTTCTCCCGGAGCGGGTCGCCTTTCTGGGCGATTCCGCCATCGATATGACCACCGCCAATCGGGCCGGCATGTTTTCCATCGGCGTCCTGTGGGGGTTCAGAACAAAGGAGGAACTCGTGGAGAGCGGGGCCAAGCTCCTCATCGCGCACCCCCTAGAGCTCCTCGACTTCCTCGACCCATAACCCGAGTTATTTCAACCCCCCAGCCCCCCGAAATCTTCAGAGGGGCTGGACATCCGTTGGTCAAGCCGCCAGTCAGCCGTCCTTTTCGGAAAAGGGATGATATTCAGGAAGTGCCTTCGCCTATTGGCGAGCAGCTTGACTGGCGGATCCTTGGCCCTTCGTGAGGACAAGGGGGTGGGATTGAAAGATTATGGCTTGTGATTGGGCTCTTGCATAGGGACATCAACGGGTTTCAGGATGGCAGGCTGGTGTTGTCTGAAGAGATCGGCATGTTTGACCCGGATGATCTCGTTGGCGATCCAGTATTCCTCCGGTTTTGAAAGATTGCACCCATAATATGCATCCAGATGAATAGGCTTCCCGAATTCGATCTTGAGCTTCCAGGGCAGGGGGAAGGGGAAGGGAATGATATCGTCGGGCGCCTTGTCGCGTGGGATGAGCTTGAGAATCGGATTGGCCTCGGCGAAACCCACCATGACAGTCGGGATGATGGGAACCTTGTAGCGCAGGGCCAGCCGGACTACACCGGGAAAGTATTTATCGACCACATAACGGTTTGGGAAGGTCGGGATGTTGCCTTCGGGGAAGATGCAGATCAGGCCGGGGAAGTGTTGGCCGCCTTCCTTGAGGTAGGGGTCGGTGTATTCATAGCGCAGACCGCCGCTGGTCCAGAGAGGCAGCCCGGCGCCGATGAAGTATTTTCCCCAGGCACTGTTCACGAAGTGCCAGGTGTGCACGATGAGCGGGGTGACCTTGCGTGTCGGGTGGGCGCAATAGGTGATGGCGAGGAGGTCGAGATCGTACCCGCCGGCGTGATTGGGGGCGATGATGGCCGGGCCGTTGGGGATATTCGCGAGGCCGATGACCTCCAGGCGATGGAATATGAGAAAATAGTATTTCAAGAAGCGTTCCTTGGCCGCGTTGTAGCGCTTGAACCTCTGGTGGTAGTCGTCTGCAAGTGCCCTGTAGGTCGAGTAATCCATGTATATGCTCCTCCCCCGCTCAGTACATCCAGTATAGGTACCCGAACGCTTCTGTTCATGTCAATTATGTTTACAAACATATGCAGATAATATCTCTCTCGCCGGAGGGTTTGTTCTGTTCCGACCGCCCCGGGTATGCTAGAGTGCAGGGCAGCGCAATGCAGGAAGGAGGAGCACCATGGACGATCTCAGGCGGGAGAAGGAGAAGGGCTTGAGCCGTTGGTACCTCAAGGATGTACTCTTTAAGCGCAGGCTCATCGGCGGCACCTATCATACTCCGGGGTTTGGTTTTGCCGCCCAGCTCTTTGCGGTGATGAGCAAGTTCATCATCGCGCGACTGGGACCTGAAGAAGGCCAAGCCCTGATCCGGGAGGCGGTGCAGTACTTCGGCCGCGAGCGCGGGCAGAGGATTGCCGAGGTGGTCAAGACTCTGGGAAAGCCGCTGACCTTCAAGAACTGGCTCATCTACACGGATATAGACGGTTCCAACTTTGAAGCCAAGCCCTCCATCGATAACCAGGACCTCCTGGCCGAGGTGCACCGCTGCACCTTCATGGCTGCGGCCGAAAAGTGGGGTCTCAAAGATTATGCCGCCCTCTACTGCAAAGATGCCGACTATGCCATCCTTGCAGGCTACAATCCCGACATCAAGCTCGATCTCCAATCACGGCACGAATCCGGCAGGGACTACTGCCTGTTCCGCTATGTCATGAAGGAGAAAAACAAGTAAGCGCTTTTCCAGGACATGGCTATAGGTCGAGGTCGCGCTTCTTTTGTTCGAACTCCTCTTTCGTGATATCCCCCTTGGCATAGCGCTTCTTGAGGATGTCGAGCGGCGTTTCTCCCACTCTGCCTCTGGCGCCTTTCCTGACGAAGTAGATCACCAGGACCAGTATCGCCAGGAAGATAATCCACATGAATCCGCCTCCAAACCAGGGACCCATCATGCCACAGGGACCATGCATCCTCCATGGACACCCCCGGTCATTGTCTTCTCCCTGGAACCGCTTTCCACCGAACATGCCAGGCATCATGCCGGGCGGCACCCCATCCCGCAAGCATCCCAAATACCGCGCGCCCATGAACCTCTCCATGGCCGATAAGTTCGGGGAGCCTTCCCCGCCCATCATCCTGTCCATGAAGGCATGCTCCCTCGGCCCTGGATGCATGAGCGCCGTGAGCGACTCCCCGAGGTCTTCCAGTTGCTTGTCCGTCACCTTGCTGCAATCGATGGATTCGGTATCCTTGACCCCTTGGGACTGGAGAATGGACTGCAAGGTCGCTTCGAGCGATTGCGCACCGCCTTTGCCTGCATTATCCGCTGCTGCCGCCAGGGCGTAAGACCCCAGGAGCACGGTTGCGGCCATAAGAACGACAATGATCTTTTTCATAAAACCTCCTTTCCCTCTGAAGGGGAAGAGCTTGCAAAGCAGTTTATTTCTTCAATAGGGAGTGTCGCCAGAATGTCAAGGGCATCCCTTTGTCCATTTATCAGAGAGGGCTTCCGATAGGAGGGTCGAAGGACAGGATCATGACGACCTAAGGCTTGCGGGAGGAACGGGGCGCTCTGCTGGAAAAAACCTGGTGCTGTGTGCGCCTCCTCGTCATATCGCGTTCGACCGCAGAGCGCTCCCCGGTGAGCGGGTCGGTCCCAGTGCAATACATGACCGAAGACAGGGTCATGGGCAGCGGGATGAAGGCCTGGACCTGTCTGGGTACGAAGCCGAAGATACCATGAATCTCCTGATGCATGGCGTGCATGTCTTCGAGGCTGCATCCGGGATGGCACGACATGAGATAGGGAAGGAGGTAGCGTTTCTTGCCCAGGGAGGCGGTTGTCGCCCTGAATTCCCTGACAAAGTCCTTGAGATCGAAGACCGGTGTCTTGCGCATGGCCATGAGCACGGAAGGAGAGGTGTGCTCCGGTGCGATCTTAAGCTGGCCGCTGATATGCCGCGCGATGAGGGTTTCAAGGATAACCGCGCGCTCGGGGTCGCGCATGAGAAGGTCGTACCGTATCCCCGAGCCGACGGTCACATGCGCTATGCCCTTGATGGCTGAAGCGTTGTCGAGGAGGTCCATCCAGGCACGCGTCCGGATGACGAGCTTGCGGCAGAGCTGCGGAAAGGTGCAGCTTTCCCTTTGGCACTGCCAGCCGCTCCGGCAGTCAAACCCGTACATATTGGCCGAAGGCCCGCCGATGTCGGTGATGTGCCCCTTGAAGCCCTGCGTCTGAACCCTACAACCGATCTCGGAGAGCACCGATTCCGCGCTGCGGCTGATGATCCTCCGGCCCTGGTGCAGGGAGACCGCGCAGAACGAGCACCCGGAGACGCACCCCCGGTGAGAGGTGATGGAATCCTTGATCATCTCGAAAGCCGGGATGGGTTGCGCATAGGCCGGGTGGGGAGCATACCGGTATGGGAGATCGTATATCCGATCGAGGTCGGCGTTGGTCGTGAGCGCAGGGGGGTAATGGACGATGAAACGTTTCCCGGCCGGCTGAACCAGGACCTTGTCCTGCGAACGGAAGAAGGTCCGGTACAATTTCTCAAAGGCCTCCGGAGATTCTATGACTTCCTCTTCCCGCGGCAGGACCTGTGATCCTTCCGGCGCTTCCCTGGCCATGATCACCGTGCCCGGAATCCCCTCCAACCCCCTGCCGGACGCAATCCGCCCCGCGATCTCGACCACCGCCTGCTCCGCCATGCCGTAGGCCAGGATGTCGGCCTTGGCATCCCCCAGGATCGAGCGCCGCACCTTTTCGCCGAGAAAATCATAGTGCGCGATCCTCCGCATGGAGGCCTCGATGCCCCCGATCACAATCGGCACGTCCTTATACGCCGCCTTGATGAGGTTACAGTACGTGATAACGGCATGCTCGGGCTTGACCCCTCCCGCCCCGCCCGGGACATACGGGTCGTCGTTGCGCACCTTTTTGAACGCAGTATAGCGCGCCAGCATGGAATCCACATTGCCGGAAGTCACCCCGAAAAAGAGCCGCGGCCTGCCAAAGACCCTCACCGCCGCAGGGTTCCTCCAGTCCGGCATGGCGATGATCCCCACGCGATACCCCCGGCTTTCGAGCACCCGCCCGATTACAGAAGCTCCGAACGACGGATGGTCCACATAGGCATCCCCGGTCACGAGTACGACATCGAGCTCATTCCAGCCCCTCCGGGAGGCCTCTTCGCGCGTGATCAACAGGAAATCGGACATGCCGTTTTATCACTCCCGCGCAACGAAAAAATCAAGCACATTCAAAAGCTCCATCCCGCCGACCCCCTTTGGGGTCAAAGAAAATGCCCGCCAGTGCTTCAGGGAAGCTCTTCCTATTTTTCAAAAGTTGGGTCTTCATCATAGGCTACAACGGGTTGAGAGAATAAAGAAATTTAATCGCTGGAAATGAATGAGAGGCCGCTTCTCCACCTTGTCTGAGCAATGCAATGACAAGCTCATATTCATTTTACGCAAACCCAGCAAAATGTCCCGTCCTGTGGACGGGGATGCATGGGGAAGGGGGGTAAGAGGGATGCAAACCTCATCCTTGTTTGAGAAGCCCCGTCGTATGGACGGGCTCATTCACTTCGGTCTTCAGCCTTGATCAAGCTGTAAGCTTTACACCTTTTCCAGCATTTGCTATGCTTGAAAAAAGGAGTTCAAAATGGGGAGTGTTATCCTGGGAAGCGAGTATTTTCACTTTCCCGATGTTATCCCCTATGTCCATGCAGATGATATTGAGACAGCCCGTGTAGTCGCTACCCTCAAGGCTGCTCAACCAGGTGATTTGCTGCTCATAAAAACCCCAGGCTTTGGTTTTGAACTGGGGAGGAGGGCAACACGCAGTCTCTATGATCATATTGCAGTGGTATTGGATGACGGAAAGACCATGAACATCGTGAATCCACGCGCAGTCATCCTGCCGATCATGGCTTTTGCCAAGCCGGAAAGAAAGCCGCTTGTCTTGCGGCCGAAATGGAAGAAACCCGAACAGAGGCAGAGGTTTGTTGAAGAGATGAAGGTGTTTGATCGAGGTCCGTACAATCTCAAAAAGACGCTCATTGGCATCATCACGAGTGCCCTGTATGCTTGGCTGGGACTCAGGATACCGATAAAGAAATTGGAAAGCCCGGCGCCACGATGGATCTGCACAGAGGCAATTTTAACGAGCATCATGAAGGCATATCCTGATTTTCTGAGGATCAAGCACCTAAAGCTGGACTACAACAGCATTGGATTTGCGACCACAAACGATTTCTTCCGGATATGTAAATCCTGCCCGGATCTTTTAGAGATGATAATTTTCTAGGGGCAGGCTCGGGGGATGAGATCTTTGCGGGCTGTTGCTTAACCCCTGCGCGCGCTATCTCGCTACCGATTTGGGCAGCAGCCCGTTGCCAATTAACAATTTAAACAATCTCGGACAATTTTATCGAATGCCAAGACCTGACACATCGTGTTCCTTCAGCATGCTATTCTCCGCTAACTGAATGCCCTCCGATCATCCGAGGATGTGGGATTCTGAAAAATCAGCCCATTACGGATTTGATTAAAAAATTATGCACGGCTACTTGACATGGCAATTATCGCTCTTAATATAGTTATGTAACGTATAAATGAGGAGATTATCATGAAAAAATATATTGCATGGTCTTTGATGAGCCTGATGCTTTTCTTCATTGGGTGCAATCAAGTGGAAAAACCGGTGATGACGCCTATGGGAGGAACATACACGCATGAAATAATGGTCACTATAACATGCGCCACCAATGGGGCCGTCATTCATTTTACTATTGATGGCTCAACCCCGACTGCTTTTTCACCCACCTATAGCGAACCAATCCATCTCACGCCTGTCAATATTACCATGATCCAAGCTGTAGGTATTAAACTAGGAATGAAAGATAGTTATACCGCCGAGAACACCTATACGGTATTAAGTTCCACTCAGGCATGGGAAGGGGATTATCTTATCGAGAATAGCTCTGATGTAAGCAATTTGTCCGGGTATACGGGGGTAACTGGATCCCTGTCAGTCGTTGGGTCATCCCTGAATGATTTGCGTGGATTAGAGAATCTAACACAGATCGGAGGGAAACTAATTGTCAAAGATAATCCTTCCCTTATAAGCCTGGATGGTTTGAATAACCTTATGTTTGTGGGTGGCAGTATGGTATTTGATAACAATGCTGTCCTTGCAGATCTCAACAGTCTATTGCACCTCACCAGCATCCCCTATGATTTGACTATTCGCAACAATCCTCTATTGCCAAGCTTGCAAGGACTTAACAACATTTCTTCCGTGGGGAAATTATCTCCATACGGAGGCTTGGATATCCGCACTAATAATTCCTTAACCGATC
>CAYGXB010000078.1:0-11174 GCA_964353605.1 uncultured Bacteriovoracaceae bacterium | reverse complement strand
AGCGAAGGGTCTCATGCTTTGATTTTATAAAGAATGGGTTTTGGGCAACAGCCCGTTAAGGGACGAACTCGAGCACGAGAGCTCGAGATGGCCCGAGTCACAATTCGGCAGGAAAGCCGCATTGGACGGCTGTTAGGCCGCCCCGTAGGGACAAGGGCCCGGGATGGTCCGAGTCACTCCCCCGAACCCCTTTGAGAAACAAGGGGGATTAGCCAATGATTTTATACGCATTCAGACCAGATGCGGGTGATGTCGCGGATAACCTGGGTATCGGTGTTGCTGCGGAGGGTGATGAGATCGGGATTATTGTAGCCGAGACCGAGCTCTCCGGCTCGGATGATCTGTCGTTGTTGCCAGACGGTCTTCTGGGTGTAGTTCTTGGTGATCCCCTGCTGGAGTGCATGGTACTTAAGCACGGCCACACCGGCCGAGTCGCATGCCACGCGGTCTTTAGAGGCGATGACGATGTCAGGTCTGGCATAGATCATACCGTTGGAGGTCGGGCCGTTGCTGAGCACGATTTCCGTAGCGTCCACGATATTCATGGTCGTGTAAGATCGACAGAGGTTTAGCTCTGCTACCTTCTCGGGGATGTTGCTGTCGTGCAGCTTATGCCGATTGGAGAGCCGGTCGTTGGGGTTGAGGACACCGACGAAGGCCTTGATACACAGGGTGTATTCCACCGGCAGCTCGTGGTTCTTGAGGACCGGGACATTGATGAAGTGGTCGAAGGTACGGATGGATTCCGGGACCGAGATGGGGGAGGTGAGGTAATGCGCTTTGGAGCCCAGAGGAAACTGGATATAGGGTTTTTGATCCCACGGCAGGACATTGACCCGCTCCTGCATAGCGACATGGTAGATCCCAGATAGCATGAGCTGCAGCAGGGTTGAAACGCCAAAAGACGAGCGTTCGGCTACGAACACGCGCGCGGGATCCTGGTTGCGCTTTACCACGGCGCGGATGATGTACCGCAGGACGTCGGGATTGGTGAAGATCGGTGCGCTACGCCGGATGCCGTTGATGGTCTCAGACTTATACTGCACGCAGTTGGGTTTGATGCACACGGTATGCCCCGGCAGGATGTCACCCAGCCCGCCGGCCAGAGCGATGGCTGCGTGCACACGTCCCTCGATCGTGCCGCCTGCCGCCAGTCCGACCATGGAGGCATCCATCGTGTCGGTGTAGAAGGCATCGATGTCGGTTTGTGGCGTTCCGCTGGGGTAGGTGTAGTCTCCTCCACCGGGTGTGCAACCCCCAGATGGAGTTGCATCATAAGCCGCGGACTTGCCCAGCGGGGTGCCGATGGGCAGCATGGCGGCTGCCAGCACCACCCCCGAGGCTTTCAGAAAGAGCCGCCGTGAAAGCCCGGAGGCTAATGACCCGATGCGCTCCCGGGAGAGCGCGAAGGCCTCTGCAATGCAGGATTCCACCCATTGCGTTGACTCGCGCGAGGCGAAGAGCTCATCCATGCCGGGATGATAGGGCAACGGCATGCCTTCCAGAGGGGGGCTAACCTCGAAGATCTCTTTCCCGAACTTGGATTCCAGATAGACGCGGTTTTGCTGTGCATTATGCTCGCTGTCATCTTTCTTGTTGTCGTTCACGCATCAATCCTCCTCATATAGATATAATGATACACACTACAGATCGCAGAGCAGAAAAAGTGCATATGCACTTGATGTATGGAATAAAGGTACCACACCCGCCCGATTTGTCAATTGCAGAAATCGCTGGACTTGATGGGATTTATCGGCTTATCAAGATGAGCATGGACGGGAGGCAGGCATGAAGATACTCATATTCGATCCGGTGGGAGGGGCGAGCGGAGACATGATCCTGGGCAGCCTCATGCACCTGGGCTGTCCGCTTGAATTTGTTAAAGCATCCCTGGATGCTCTGCGCCTTGGTCCATACCAGATGACGGCAGCCCAAAGGATGGTCCATGGCATCGCTTGTCTCAAAGTGTGCTTTGATGCAGATGATCAACAGGACCCCAGATCCTATGCCGTAATCCGGGAGATCATCTCCGGCGCAGGACTTGATCCAGCCACAAGGGAAAGGTCTCTCGCCCTTTTCCATCTCCTCGCACAGGCGGAGGCCTGTGTGCATGACGTGCACATCGAGGATGTGCACTTTCACGAGATCGGGGCGATCGATTCCATTCTCGACATCGTCGGGATCAGCGCCGCTGTGACGTGGTTCCATCCCGATGAGATCTATACGACCACCATTCCCTGCGGATCCGGCATCACCGGGTCCCTGCATGGAACAATCCCACTTCCGGCCCCGGCCACCATGAAGCTCCTCGAAGGCCTCCCGGTGCGTTTCACCAACCGGGAAGGTGAGCTCGTCACCCCCACGGGGGCGGCAGTCATCAAGGCGTTTGCACAGCAGGCGCCAATCCCGGATGTGATCATAAAGGCTACGGGCTATGGGTGCGGCGCCCGGGATTATGAGGATTGGCCCAACCTATTCCGCTCGGTCTTGTGCGAGACCCGCGAGAATGCCGATGGAGCCTTTGTGATCGAGACCGATGTGGATGACATGCTCCCGGAAGAATGGGAGGCTGCCCTGGAAAAGATCTCCGCCTCGGGCGCCCTGGATGCAACGCTTACCCCGCGGATCATGAAGCGGGGCAGACCAGGATCGGGTCTCAAGGTGATCGCAAAGGCCGAGAAGGTGCAGGCCGTCGTACGAGCCATTCTGTCGCATACGACCAGTATCGGCGTGCGCTATTATCCCGCAACACGCGTGGTTCTCGAGAGGCGGGAGCTGGTGGTGAAGACCAGGTACGGGGATGTGCGCGTGAAGGAGGTCTACGACCCCCAGGGCAATATGCGCTGCAAAGCCGAGTATCGCGACCTGCACCGGATATGCATGGAGCATGACATCCCGATGGCGAGGTTGAGGCAGGAGATTTACGAGGACCTGGATAAGATGATATCGGATGCAGGGGAGAGGGAATGAAAGCAATTCTGGATGCGTACAAGGCAGGCGCAATTGACGAAAAGGAGGCGCAGGAGAGGATCCTGAGGCTTTTCTACGACTACGGGGAAGACTTCATCCTCGATCACCACCGGCAGGAGAGGCTTGGTTTCCCGGAGGTGATCTTTGCCGAGGGAAAATCCGTGGATCAAGTCATTGAGATCGGGAAGCGGATTCTCGCAAAGGCTGATATGGTCTTGATATCGAACCTCAATCGACAGCAGGAATCAGCCCTCCAGCAAACGTTCAGCGGCCGGCGTATAGAGACCGCCGGCAGGTTCATGGCCATCGGGGAGAAGGCCCCGCAAAGATTGGGCACGGTCGGCATCATTACAGCCGGCACCTCGGACATTCCGTATGCGAATGAGAGCGCGCTCATCCTGGATTTCATGGGCGCATTCGTCCTGGCCTCTTATGATGCCGGGGTGGCCGGCATCCACCGGCCTTTCCTTAGCCTCACCGACGTACGGGAGGCTGAGGTGATCATCGTCTTGGCAGGCATGGAAGGGGCTCTCCCCACCCTGATTGCTTCAATCACGGACAAGCCGATCATCGCCGTGCCGACCCCAATCGGGTATGGCGTGGGCGGAGGCGGGATCGGCGCCATGATCTCCATGTTCCAGACCTGCGCGCCCGGGGTGGTCGTGGTGAACATCGGTAATACCGTGGGCGCTTCCGCAGCGGCGATACGCATTCTCCGCTCCATCAGGAAAAACGGATGATCGACACCCTTCAAGATGCCATGAGGCATAAGATCAAGATTGCGGTGATGTTCTCCGGTGGGCTCGATAGCGCACTTCTCGCCAGGATCGCGCACGATAGCTTAGGAGAGGACGCCCTCGCCCTGACTATCGATTCGCCCATCGTCCCCAGGGCGGATATCGAGGATGCCGTGCGCGTCGGAGCGCAAATCGGGATACGGCACGAGGTCATCGCCTTGAGCGAACTTGATGACCGGGAATTTACCGTTAACTCGCCGCAGAGATGCTATATATGCCGGAAGCTTAGGGACAGGGCGGTATGGGAGATTGCGAGAAGGCGTGGTATAGACACCATCGCGGACGGCATGAACCTCGATGACCTTGCCGACTATCGGCCGGGGAGGAAGGCCTCCGACGAGGACGGAATATGGCATCCCTTTATTGAATGCGGACTCACCAAAGAGGATCTCAGGGCGCTCGCCAAGGATCTCGGGCTTTCCCTCTGGGACAAACCCTCCGAAGCCTGTTTCTGCTCGCGGATCGCCTATGGGATGAAGATCGAGCGTGAACTCCTCTCCCGGATCGAGAAGGCCGAAGCATTTTTGAAGACCATCTGCCCCGGTCCTATCAGGGTAAGGTGCTTCCCGCACGATGTTGCCATGATCGAGACGGCAAATCCCGATGCCGCGGTGAAAGAGAGGGCAAAGATCGTCCCATTCTTCCGGAAAGTCGGCTTTGCCTTCATCGGGCTGGACCTAGAAGGCTTTTCAAGCGGCAAGATGAACCGAATACTTTCGTAGGGTAAACTATGCAGGGCACCTCTTTTGGTAAAAGAGGTGCCTCTTCGGGAAGTTCGGGGACATCCATGATAAATTGACATTGATGGTTGTATTTTCCCCACGGTCAACGAGATGGGCCCTTGTCTGGCCACCGGTCGTTTTGCCCATTCACCAGCGTTCCCGCAAAAAGCGAACGTACAAAACGACCAACCCTTGCTCTTCTTCCCCTTCGGGAAGAAGGGCGTTTGATAGGGTTTTTACATGTCCGTCTTTGCTTCAGCAGGAGCGTATGCGTTCCGGGATTCGCCGAGGCAGCCGTGAAGGAGCATCTCTATGATGATTGGCACCTCGTCCCGCAGGTCGTAGGCTTTCCCATACCGCAGCCACTTGTAGAAAACCCAGTCCACGAACCCGTAGCTCCCGAGAAATATGGTCTCAAAAGTCAGGTTCGAGATATGAATCCGGTTCTCGCGGTTCAGCGAGATCACACGCTCCTTGAGCATGGGGAGCTTAGAGAATACATGGTTAAAAAAAACATCCCGCGTATTGGCATCCTGTATTTGGACATTGCTCTGAATGAGACCGTAGAGCTCAGGATTCTCAGCAATGAACTCCACCCAGGCCCGGATTGTGGCTTGCACCTGTTCGACTATACCCATTTCGTTCGAGAGGATGTGATTGATGTGGTCGAGGATCTCCTTGGAGCGCTCGATGAGGAGGCTCTTGAGAAGGTCCTCCTTGCTTTTGAAGTGGCGGTACACGGAGCCCTTGCCGACCTCGGCGAGTTTGGAGATGTCGTCTATGGTAGCGCGGTGGTACCCATCCCGTGCAAACACCTTGAGGGCGGCATCCATGACACGCGTCTTTTTCTTGTCTGGAGAATCGCCTTTGTCCTTTCTGAGCTTCGTATCAGGGACATGGGAGAGGATGTCATTCAGGTGATTCGTGGGGAGGGATACCTTCGGTAAACCCACGCGCGCACATTCCTCGACTGCGGCCTTGAAGAGTCTGAATGAGGCCTCGGGCATGCCCTTTTCATCCAGGTAGTCGATGATTTCCTTGAGCTTGGTGGAAAGCCACTCATCGGCATGGGTGGAGAAGTCGATCTCATTACGAGAATGCGCTTTGATATGCGCGAGGGAGGTCTTGAGAGATCGCCTGAACTCATCCTCGGAGAAACTGCCGTCGGCGGAGAAGTACCTGCCGATCTCGGCAAAGAGTTGATTACTCTTGCCGCCGAACAGCTCATGAAACGCGTCCTTCTTTGCCATGGCCTGCGCTCCTCCTGTGAGGTAGTCTTTCACCTCTTGGAGGTGAACGGTTCCTCAATCATGCTATGGCTAGCCCTCTCTTGTTATAAAAAAATGCTCGCGGTCATGCAATCTCGAATCCCGTCATGCATAGAGAGAAAAAAGGCTCTTTGCATTTATTCAAGGCAAGCTACTGGAAGGTTCTCTCCAGGTGCTTGGCGAGCCGCTTGCCCAGGGCCACGACCGTCCACACCACGGGGAGGCCGAGCGCCGCAGGGATAACGCTGGCGTCGCAACAGTACAGGTTTGTGATCGGCGTCTCGAGATTGGTATCCACGACATCCCCGATCCGGCAGGTGGCGGAGGGATGCGCACCGGAGGGGTTGAGCTCCACGATGCTCTCATCGCTTGCCCCTACCTTGCGGAGAACCTTCTTCATGATCTCCACACCTTTGGCCAGCCTTAACTTATCATTTCTGCTCGGCTCTTTCGTGAATGGGAAAAAGCGGTTGCCCGGATGGATCTTGCCTTTGAGATCATCCTGGATCTTGACCATGAGGCCGGTGTACTTGAAGGCGTTCCGCACCCTCGGGATATGCTGCGGTCCCTTCATCGCCAAGAGCACCCCCAATTGCGACCACGTGGGGAACACTGACAAGACGACAAAGCCGTCTGATTCATAGTGCTCGAGGGTGCCAACCGCCATGGGTTGCGTTTTGGACGTGTTTATATGAGGAGAAACACCACCCACGAACTGGAGGAAATCGACGGCGAATGTCTGTCCCGCTTCCCGGATTCCTGCCTGCCGCAATATGCCCACGTTCCCTATCCCAGAAGACAGCACGACTCTTTTCCCATAGTAACTGACCGGCTTTCCGTGGCTGAGACCCTTTACTCCCACTGCCTTTCCATTCTCCTCGATAACCTCTTCGATCCGCGTATGCAACGCTAGCTCTGCACCTTGAGCGATCGCCTCATCCCCATAGAAGCGGGCCGACCACTTGGCATCCCGCTTACATCCCATCATGCAATCAGCACACTCGGGAATGCACTTGTCGACCTTGATGAACTTATCCACCTTGTGCCAATGATATCCGAGATCGTTGGCTGCCTCCATGAGCCTCAGATTCGCCTCGCCGACGAGCTCGTCCGGAAGCTTCCCCGCCCAGAGTTCTTGCCTAGCCTCTTCCGCCTCGGCAGAGAGATCGATCCCAACATCATCGAACACCTTCCTGGGTGGTGGCACGGCACAACCACAGATTATGGTAGAAGTTCCGCCGTAGTTGTTCCCTATGGTGACCTGGGTGAACGGCGGGAATGTCTTGCTCCCGGTAAGCCCGGAATTCTGCAGAATCATGGCCACCGAAAGCGTGTTCCCTAACCAGTTCCACCGTCCTCCTCGCTCGGCCAGCAGCACTTTCTTCCCCTTGCGGCTCATTTCCCGGGCCACTGTTGCCCCTCCGGGACCAGAACCCACCACGATGACATCGTATTCCTTCATGGTATGTAACCTCCTTCCACCAGTCTTCTTCGTATTGGACACACAACGTTATTGTTCGAATGATATGTTATTCCCCAACATCTCTTCCGCCAACAAGGCCGCCCCGAGGGCGCCGTTGAGTTGAGGATCCCCGTCGAGCCGATTGATTTTAACCCCGAGCACCTCTTCCATGGCCGCAAACACCCCCTGGTTTTTAGCCACCCCACCCGACATGGCAATGTCCGGTTCCAATCCGATACCCTTGGCCAGTGCGGCGATCCGGTTGGCCATGGCCCGCACCAACCCGCTAGCGATTTCGGGGATGGCCTTGGCATCCTAGCCTCCGACATCGATCACCATCCGTACCGAGGTGATAAGCCAGTGTGCGCTTGCCGTGGCAGACGATCTCCGACACCACCTCGTCCACAAAGGGGATCTGTCTTCTGCCGTACCCGGTGCCGATGATGTAGGCGATATCATCTAGTCTTAGACCCGCCTCAGCCAAGACCAGGCCCATGACCTTTTGGTTGGATTCCTCCGACCGGGATGTGGTCCGGAGAACCGATCGGGCAAGGATCTTGCTGTCGCTCATAATAACCGCCTTGGCCGTTAATGACCCTACATCGCACCCTGCCGTTATCATGCCTGGTCTCTTTCCAGCCTTTCGCGTGCCAGGACGGCGGCCCCAAGCGCCCCGACAGCCTGTGGGTCAAACTGAGGGGGCCTCTTCAGCTTGACTCCGAGCAACTTCTCCAGATAGCCGACCACACCGGTATTTTTGGCTACCCCACCGGTGATGCAAACGCTCCTTTCCACGCCAAGGCTGTTCACGATCATAGCCACCCGTTTGGCCATGGCTTGGTTGACCGCGGCCGCGATGTCCTCGATCTGCCACCCATTGTTCAGGTGGTGGATAACCTCGGTCTGGGCCCAGACAGTACAGGCGGCCGCAAGATCCAGGGGATGCTTGGCTCGTAACGACAGTTCACCGAGATCCTCCAGGGACAGATCCAGCAGCTTCGCCATAACCTCGAGGAACCTTCCCGTCCCCGCCGCACACTTGTCGTTGGTCATGAACTTGACGACTCTGCCGTCCTTGTCGAGCTTGATCGCCTTACAGTCCTGGCCGCCGATGTCGATGATCATCTGAATTCCGGGCATGAGCCATAGGGCGCCCCTCCCATGACAGGAGATCTCCGAGACGGCATCGTTGATAAAGGAGATGTGCTCTCTTCCATACCCAGTAGCGACTGCATAACGGATATCGTTAAACGAGAGTGAAGCATCCCCCAAGGCCTTTTCCATGACATTGCGCGCTGATTCCTCCGGCCGTGCGGTGGAGCGCATAATGGCATAGGACAAGATTCGCCGATCGTTGAGAATGACCGCCTTGGTGGTCAAGGATCCGACATCGCATCCCGCCACCATCATTCCAAAATTTTCCTTACCGTGAGGAATTCATCGATGCGGTCCCGCATGCTCTCCCAGGAAGTGATCCGGTGATCGAAGGCATCGCCGAAGAGGATGAGGGTCGGTATGCCTATCTTCTCCGTATCGCGCGCTAAAATCTTGACTACACCCCAGGTGTTACGGCATCCAATGGTCCCCGTGTACATACAGAAATTCGGCCTGTAGGTCCTGATGGAGGCCATGGTATCGGAGAGCCATTGGTGTGGGTCGTCGTAGGGCCCTCGGATCTGTTTGACCATAGGCATGCGTGACATCTGGTCGGCGAGGGAATCGAGCATGGTATCTTCGTTGGTGGAATCCATGTTGTAAGTGCCCTCCTTCAGCTCACCCTCGGCATAGGGCGCATGCACTGGCCAGAAGCCGTTCATCATACATCCGAGATGGGAGATGTTCTTGGCGTCTAGCCATGCCCAGGGACGAAGTTGGGCGGAATAATGGTCGACATACATGGCGAACGCACGGGCATCTTCCTGCCCCGAGGTGGTCCCGGCCCGCCCCTCGGCGGCGTTGCGTTTGGTAATTTTGAGCATCGACTCCATGACCTCGGTGGCCTCTTTCGAGCCGCCATAGATGTACTTGGCCGAATACATGAAAACATTGAAGATCCCGGGCACCGGACTGGGGACCAACCGCATGAGATCCTCGATCTCGCACATGATCTCGTCCTGTTTATCCGTCTCGATGATCACCTCACGCAGGAGGTCCACATTCAGCTTCTTGCCGGTTTGTTCCTCCACGAACGAGATCAGCCCCCTGAAGTCCTGCCGGTGATACTTTCGCGAACGCTCGTCCGCAAGAGCCGGCGGGGCGTTGAGTTGGTAGAACGGCAGGTCCATGTATTCTGCGGCGAAGTTGAAGGCTGTGGCATTGGTGTCACAGACCCCGCTGGAGTTACACAGGACGAAGTCGGGCTTAACCCCAAGGCCGGCGAGGTACGCCCCCAGGGCACCGCGCTGAGCTGAGCATGAGGTTTCGGTGAAACCGACTTCGCAGCAGTAGTTGAGGTATTCGCCCAGCCCCCTTAGCCACATCATGACGCCTAAGGTAGTAACGGGTTCGAGGCATATCGGGACGACATCCAGGGGCTTCAAAACCCCCGGCGAGAAGTTGAAGGTACACAGGGCTATCTTTTTGCCCCGCTCGTGGGCAGTCAGGATCTCGGTAAGGTACTTATCGATCATCTTCAGCAGCAGCACGCCCGGCTCGCCGGTCTTCAGGATCGTCTCGATGGCTTCTTTGAAGCGGGGGGCATACCGGAACATACCATAGCATTCCTTATATGTTCCATCATAGGCCAGGGAGGCAAAATGGATGATGCTGTGCACCATGTGGTCGAAGTTATATTCTCTGTATTCTTTCCGCATGTTCGTCTCCGCCCCCTTCCTTATAAGGAGACATTGGTATCGAACCCCTCTTTAATCCGCTGGATGTAGAGCGAGGCCCGCTCCTTGAGCAGCTTGGAGTCGACTTTTTTAGCGATCTCTTCCAGGGCCGGCAGGGCGTTGCGATGAAACAGGGTCAGGGCATCGATCGCCCGCTGCCGCTCGAAGATCATCCCGTCCATAACCAGCGCAATATCCTTCAAAACATCGATCGCTATCATTTCCCGGTTCTGCTCACACATCTTATCTCCCTCCTTTCATACACGCAGGTTTTCCATGAACGCGTCCACCCGCATTTTGATCCGTCCTTCCTCCACCAGAGGCCCGTACTCTCGCTCGATCCTCAAGCAGGGGATGCCCAGCAACTCAAGATCTCTTTCGTACAGGCTGTTCTCTGATCCATGCATGTCGCAGAACCTGATGTTCTGGAGGATCACTCCATCAACCTTGGCCTGCCGTATCCGCTCCTGCATGAATGCCAATCTCTGCTTGTAGTACCCGAACATACGGGGACATAACTTGTGGGAGAGATAGCGCCGGGCGATGGCAACCAGAGGATCACCGTCTTCCTCGACCAGATCCGCATAAGACCGGGAGCCGAAGCACAGGGTATCTGCCACTACCACCCCGCCCGAAGACTCTATCAAGCGAACGAGATCGACATCATCGTTGGCGCTCCCCGCCAACAACAGGCGCTTCTTGCCCTTCATTCCGTTTGTGTTCTTTGATAACACATCCAGGAGATCTTCCAGGCGCCGGTTGTATGCATCGCGTGGCATTGTACTCGCGGCGATGATCACTGCGGTTGCATCCGTCCCGGAGATTGGGACGTGCTCCCTGGAGCGCAACGCATCGAGCCTGGTCAGCAAGACTCTTCCTTTGTTGTACTCCCCGATCGCATGCCTGAGATCATCTGCTTTTATCGTGACGCCGAAATGCCGCTCGAGGCTTTCGAGGAGTTTCCTGGTTTCATCCACAAACCACTCGAGGCTATAATCGGTTACCTTATGCGGCACCCCAAAATAGAGATGGAACGATGGGAATGTGCCTTGGAAATCCTCGGCCGCCTTTCTCCAGCAATCATCCAAGCGCCGAATTGAATCGCACCCAGGGGTGATGATGCC
>CAYGXB010000077.1:0-11229 GCA_964353605.1 uncultured Bacteriovoracaceae bacterium | reverse complement strand
TGATGGCACCGTCCTGCCCCTGCGGAAGTGTGGTGGCGCTGGCCTCGTTGGAATAGCCATAAAGGGTCGAGCCATCATAGGCGCGTACCCGGTAGGTATAGGTTGTCTGCGGGGTGAGATTGGTATCAGGGTATGATGTGGTATTGGCAGGCACCGTGGCGATTTCTGTGAATTCCCCGCCAACTGTCTTGCGCTCTATCTTGTAGCCTTCCTCAACCGAGGAATTATCCGTCCAGGAAAGGACAATGCTACTGCTCGACACCGCATGTGCAATGACAAAGGGAACGCATCCGCATACACCCAAGAACACGCTCAGGAATGCAAAAAAACACGTTAGTCTATACACCTGACGCATATCACCTCCCCTTTTCCTTTGTCTCTTTCCGCCCCCCCCCCATGTTCAAGAGATCATGAGTGGAGGGCGCATAAAACCAAAGCTCAAGACAGACTTGACTATGATAAAAACTAACATACAGGGCGCCTTCATTCAATGATAAAAGATGAAATGCAAAAACCACTCCACCTATGAATTTATGCAACATATTGGATGAAGGAATGTTTTTCAAACATGCTAGTAAGCTTATGGAGAGAATTGTTCATCAAACCTGGAGTGAAAGGGAAATCTTTTTCTCACTTTCGGTGTGACCATACCTCTCGGGCAAACAGTTCAGGGCATGATGAATCGTATCCCAAAACCATCAGATCCTTTTCTTGTACCCGATTTTTTCCCGCATGACTGCGCCCTTTTGAACAAGATCCGCCAAATGCTTTTTTACCATCTGTGTCTCCCAGTAGTGGAGAATTCTGTCCATATGGTCATAATCGTACCCGTATATGGGAGATTGCAGGACGATGTCCTCCAGGCTGACCCATGCATGGGAAGGGATAACATGCAGAATCGTCTTATCCCTTTCAGCAAAAACGTTTGCATAGGCATTGAGGCGTCTCTTTATGTATCCGCCCCTTACCGCTTTGGCATGGGAAGAGATGTATACCTCGATATGCATGGCCTTCAGTCGCTCTATGGATGACTTGAGTTTGTATATATCGGATTCCTCATTGCCGTACCAGGGGCCGAAAGGGCTCAAGTCGATATCGGAGCCGATGAGTATTTTCCGTTGAGGCTCATAAAGGCAGTAGTGGTCGTTAAGATGCCCCGGAGTATGTAGGGCGATGAACCGTGTATTTCCCAGAGGAAATATATATCCATCTCCATAGTATGCGTGGGGCAGAAAGTCCCGGAACCCCGTGATGGGGAGGTAGGTTTCTTTCCACAAAGGGGCGAGTTCTTCACCGATCAATCTGACGGCAAGCCTGTCTGCATTCCCGATCGTATCGCTGTTGTTCGATGGGACGACGATCTCGGCCTCCGATCTCTCCTGGATCAGCCAATTGCCTGCCGTATGGTCTGGGTGGGAATGGGTGCTTATGATGAGGTGCAGTGGAAGGATCTTAAGGATACGCACAATAGTCTTTAACCCGCACCCGGTATCTACGAGGGTGTTACGTTTGTCCAGGATGAGGATTGAGTTGGAAAAAGGGGACCTGCTCCTGCCTTCCCCCTGGACGATATGGATATGCTCGTCGAGACTGCTCACCCTGATCCCAGTTTTCTTGAGCGCATTGATCACCATCGTCGTAAAAGCGATTATAGAATGCGTATACCGGCAGGTCAAGGAGGCTTATCAATCGGTGATCCCCGCTAATATCTCAGGAGAGGGTCAATCATGTCTGCGGCATAACAAAATATTTTCACCCCCACCTGGTGTACATTCGTCCTCGATGGAGTAGAAGTGATGGTCATTATCATCGCCTTGAAAGACTTGCTCACATCTTGGATACGAGGTGATCTGTCTGGGAAGCATCGAAGAGGCGGTCACCTACCTACAGGACCATGCGGCCGATCTCATCCTCCTGGACATGATCATGGCACCCAGCATCGACGGTCTGGAGACTTACAAGCGGATCCTCGAGATCAATCCCCGAGAGAAGGCGATCATCGTCAGCGGTCAAGTGATGACGGATCGCATAAAGGTCGCCCAGGATCTTGGCGCAGGCTCCAATGTGAAGAAGCCGTTCTTTCTGGAGAAGATCGGGCTCGCTATCCGCGCCGAACTCGACAGACAATCCTCATCTTTTCACCTTCCCTATCCTGGGTTGGAAGCGCTTTACCTGTAGGGAGCGGTGCCTATCAAGTGAGGTCGTTATCTTTCCCCTTCTCAAGCAGGGGGTTCCCGGGACGTAAAAATGATATCCAAAAATGCACCTAATGCAGATTTCAGTTCTTCAATGAAGAGACCTGTCTGAAAGCTGGGTAGAAATGTCTTGATACCGACAGGGAGATGCGGCTGGGGTCCGAAAACCTCCATAGAGAGTGACCTGTCGACCTCAAGGGGGATAACACCCTGTTGAAGGAAGAATCCGTCCCTTCTCATCTGGGCCGAGCCCATGATTTTCATCCCGTCAACGACGAGCTCGACCGGGGACGTCCTGGAGAAGCAAATGGGAGCATAGTTTCTATCACTTCCCTCAATCCGCGCATCGAGGCCGCACCGGGAAAAGGCATGGGCGAAAATCCTCGCAATGGCCGCATAGTTTTCAAGAATGCCGGATGCAAGGATTCCTTGGAGCGGGGCAGAGATGCTGTAGGTGATGTCATCCTTATGGAGGACGGCCCCACCGCCAGTGGGTCTCCTGAGGATACGGATATCCAACTCTTTCGTATGGGGTTTGAAATGCCTTTGATGGTAACCGATGGTTACGGCCGGTTCATCCCAATTGTATATCCGGAGGCTGCCATCGATCTTCCCGCTCTTGACCTCCTGAAAGAGCTCAAGATCCCTTTCCATGTTTCTTCCGGATGGGTATCTGTGGTCAAGGATGAAAAGCCAGGTTGTCATGGGGATATACAATATTCGTTATACTGGTTTGATCGGACGCGATATAAAGCGCCCCTCCAAGGCTTCACCCTGTTCCCCTGGTTTTCTCTGTGCCTCTGGGCCTTTGTACCTGAATGTTACAATTCCTCTATAATGAAGAGGGGGTCGCCATAACCAACCCGGTCCCCATCCTGCTTGAGGATGGCGGCAATGATCCCTTCGACGTGGGATTCGATCTCGTTCATGAGCTTCATGGCTTCAATGACGCAGAGGCATTGCCCCTTGGTGACCCTGTCCCCGACCTGAACGAAGGGCTGCGTCTCTGGGGAGGCAGAGCGGTAGAGGGTGCCGACAAGAGGGGAAGTGACAGTGAAGGTTGACCTTTCTTCCGTGGCCGTTCTGGTCCGCATCTCACCTTTGGTTCCTTTCTCCAGGGATGGTTTGTGTCCCCTTACGATACGGATATGCTCCGGGGTCCATTCCAGCTCAACAATATCCGTGCCCTTGATAAGTTCGATGAGCTCTTTTAGGATCTTCAGGTTCATCTAGCTCACTCTCTCTATATAGTCGCCGGTCCGCGTGTCCACCTTCACGATATCCCCCTCATTGATGAAGAGCGGGATCTGGATCGTCGCACCGGTCTCGAGCTTGGCTGGTTTCGTAGAGCCGCTGACGGTATTGCCCCTGACACCGGGGACGGTCTCCGCCACCTTGAGCTCGAGAAAATTGGGGAGTTCCACACCGATGGGCTTCTTATTATGGAAAAGAACATCAACCGCCACGTTCTCCTTGAGGTATCCCAAGGCGCTTCCGATCTGATTCTTGGTCAAGATCATCTGTTCGTAGGTTTCATTGTCCATGAAGTGGAAACCGGAATCATCGCTATAGAGATAAATCATATTCTTCTCTTCGAGATCAGGGACATCGACCTTTTCACCCGAGCGGAATGTCCGGTCGAGGGCCTTGCCAGAAACCAGGCTCTTAAGCTTGGTGCGGACGAAGGCACCACCTTTGCCGGGCTTCACGTGCTGGAAATCCACAATCGCAAAGGGTGCACCTTCCAGCTCAATCTTCAAACCCTTTCTGAATTCTGCGGTCGAGTACTGCATACATTCCCTCTAGCTGATTTTTATTATTGATCCCTTAGCAATATTTGTCATGCGCTGGCAAGAATTATCTGTGATCGCCAAACAATCTTCCAGTCGTATTCCAAACTTACCAGGGAAATAGGCCGCAGGCTCAATGGTAACTACCATGCCGGTCTCCAGGATATCCTCTGAATGGGAAGAGATGGTCGGCGCCTCGTGCACCTCCCTCCCGAGGCCGTGTCCGAGCCCGTGCCCAAAGCAACCGACGAGGCCATTCTCGTCAAGGTAGCTTCGGGCGATAGCGTCCACATCGACAGTCTTCACGCCAGGGGTCAGGCCAGCGATGGCCTTCTGTTGGGCTGCCACCAGCTTCGTGTATACAAAAGCAAAATCGGGGTCGACGGTTCCGGTTACAATGGTGACGGTCTGATCTGAACAGTAGCCTTCGTACATGCATCCGAAGTCGATGATCACGGGCTCGTTTGGTCCTATGACCTTTTCGGAGGCCACCCCATGCGGCATGGCCGAACGAGGACCCGAGGCAACGATGAGATCAAAAGCAAGCGCACTGGCCCCAAGGCTGCGCATCTCCCACTCGATATCAAGGGCGACATCCTTCTCTCTCCTGCCAATTATCCCCCTGTCAAGGACTTTATTGAGGGCTTCCTCGGAAATCCTGGCAGCCGCTTGAATCTTGGATATCTCATCCATATTCTTTTTACTGCGCAGGGCTTGAAACTGCTTGCCCATCGGCTTTATCTCGATGCCTTGGAAGATCTCCCCTATCTGGCAAACCGTATCGAAGTCCATGACATGGGACTCTATGCCCATGGTCTTGATCCCAAGACCCTTGACATACTCGAAAATCTCTTCCCAGCGCTTTACGATCTCATACACCGGGATGCCAGTCTCCTGCTTAGCCTGGATGGTATAGCGGGAATCGACGAAGAGGGCCGCCCCGGTATCGCTTAGGAATAGGGCGCCTTCCGAGCCGGTAAAGCCGCTCAGGTAGGCAACGTTTATCCTGCCTGTAAACAGAATGGCGTCGAGATCAGTGAGATATTCCCTGGCTTTCTCTAACCTTTCTTCCATTGGAAGAGGCCCTCCAAGGCAAGGCAATATCCGTATGGGCCAAGACCGGTAATGGTGCCAACGGCGATATCGGAGAAGAAGCTCTGCTGCCGAAAGGACTCTCGTTTCGCCACATTGCTGAGATGCACCTCGATAAAAGGGATATTCACGGCCAGGAAGGCATCCCGCAGGGCGACCGACGAATGGGTATAGCCACCGGGATTGATGATGATGCCGTCGATCCTTTCATCGATGGCGGCTTGGACCCTGTCGATGAGATCCCCTTCATGATTGGATTGGAAGAAAAGCACTTCAACCCCGAGTGCCGTCGCCTTTTCTCGCACCTTGGCTTCGATGTCGGCAAGGTTCCCAGTGCCGTAGTGTGATGGCTCTCTCTTTCCGAGCAGGTTCAGGTTAGGACCATTAATGACCAGTATTCTCATCTTTTCAACCTCGCTAGCCATTGCTCAAGGGTTTGGATAATATCCAGGTTCTGAATACGCAAGGCCTCTTTCCGTATCTCGGCATCCATCTTGGTCATGAGGAGGCCGGCATAGATGTCGAGGGCCTGCTCGTAATACCCCTGCTGACCGTAGAGTCGCGCAAGCTCGACAGAAGGTTCACTCAGGAGGGTGAGTCCCTCGAAAGATCGGAGAATATCCTGTGCCTCATCATCATCCGGGCAGAATGCGAGATAGCGCTGAATGAAAAAGCGTGCGGAATCTACATCACCAAGTTTTTGGTAAAGACGTCCGATGTAGAGGAGGCTCCTGATGCGGTTTTCTATCTCCTTATACAACCCCTTGAAAACATCTAGGGCATCCATATCCCTGCCGAGTTTCATCATAGAGATGCCAAGGATGAACCGCTCTTCATAGGAAGTGAGGATATCCGCCATACCGATGATTTCAAGGAATCTGCCTTCTTCAAATACCTTCTTTATATCCATGCCTAAACCTCTCATAGGCATCGAGAATATGAGAGAGAGAGAGTCTTTTGACGGTAACATCCCCGATACCCGGTGTCAATGCAAAGCGGATGTCCTCCTTGACGGCTTTCTTGTCCATGGCCATTGCATCGCCTATTTCCTCCCGATCTGGAGAGCAGATACCCTCAGGGATGATCCCATAACGATTGACGAGGGCATAAATCCTCTGCTTGTCCTCCAGGGAGAGGATGCCCATATCATGGGAAAGCCATGTTGCAAAGAGCAACCCAAAGGCCACTGCCTGTCCATGGTGGATCTGGAATAACATGCACTTCTCAAGGGCATGGCCCAGGGTATGTCCGAAATTCAGGATCCTCCTCAGGCCATCCTCTCGTTCGTCCCGGGATACTACGGATGCCTTGTCCCTACAGCACATACGCACAATCTTCTCATAGTCGCATACCCCTCCTTCAAGGTATTCGAAGAGGGGATAGTCCATGATGATGCCATATTTTATTACCTCGGCCAGCCCGGCCTTTATCTGCATATCATCGAGGGTGCCGAGGAAAGAGGTGTCGCACAGGACGAATGTGGGCTGATAGAAAGTGCCGATAAGGTTCTTCCCCTTCTCAAGGTTGATCGCGGTCTTGCCGCCGATGCTTGCATCCACTTGTGCGAGCAGGGTGGTGGGAACCTGGATGACCGGGATACCGCGCATGAATATGTTCGAGGCAAACCCGGCAAGATCTCCCGTGACCCCGCCGCCAACAGCCATGCACACCCACTGGCGGTTCATCTGGGAGGAGACCATCTCTCCGAGAACTTCCTCGAGGAATCCATAGGACTTCGATCCCTCGCCTGAAGGGACCTCCAGGAGGTGATGGTGAATACCGGAGAGCGCCTCACTGATCTGAGACGCATGAGACATTAGGGCATTCTTGTCCACCATGACAAACAACCCCTCAGGCTGCATATGCCTGAAAATCAGGGTCTTTATCTCTCTCAGTATCCCATCTCCGATATAGATAGGATATGGCCGCTCTTTCAGGATCACCGGGACTGGCATGCAGAAGCCCTTGGTCTTTTCCATGACCCTTGAAACCACGTCGCCCACCGTAAGCCCATCCGTATCGATGATGAGGTCGGTATCGGTGTAGGCATCTGCCCGCGATGCGAAGAGCTTATCCACATCCTGATCCCACAGCGGCCTTCCTAAGCCTCGCATGACCCTTGTCTTCAGCGTCGCGAGGTTCGTCCGCAGATGTACGATAACCCCTGAAGCCTTCATCAAAGCCCTGTTCACGGGATCAAGCGGCAGTCCTCCACCGGTGGCCACGACACCTTCCTCCCCGCCTGCTATCTCGAAGAGTATATCCTGTTCGATGGCCCGAAACGCCTTCTCTCCTGCATACTTGAATATCTCAGGGATGCTCGAGCCTCTCATCGCAACGATTCTATCGTCCATATCGACAAACGGGACATGCATGCGCCCTGCAAGCTCCCTACCCACAGAGGTCTTCCCGGAACCCATGAAACCCGTCAGGTAGATCATAGGCGCTACGCTTTCCTCCTATGATGTGCGAACGCCTCCTGCAAGGCTTCCATGTTCGCCAGGGGAAAACTAGCCAGAATCGCCTTGGAGATCGCGATGATCACCATGGCTTCGCCGACAACACAAGCCGCAGGTACGGCACAATAATCGGACCGCTCATAGCTCGAGAGCTTCGCTGATCCATCCCGGATATCGATCGACCGCAGGCCCTTCATCAAGGTCGGAATGGGCTTCATCGTACAGGTCACTACAATGGGTTCCCCGTTGGAGACGCCGCCTTCCATGCCGCCCGCTTCATTGCTCGCCCTTTTCTTTCCAGGCAGGATCTCATCATGGAGTTCCGAGCCTGGAATCCGTGCACAAGCGACCCCTTTCCCGATTTGGACGGCCTTGATCGCCGGGATGGAAAGCAGGTGCGCTCCAAGGATGGTATCCAGTCGCTGATCCCATTGGGTATATGAACCGATCCCTGGCGGAAGCCCGGTGAGCTCCACACGAAATTCACCCCCGAGCGTGTCTCTGTTTTCGATTACCGCATCAATGGCCTTTTCCATCTGCCTCGTCATATCCGGATCTGGACAGAATACACTGGATGCATCCCGCATTACCCGGTCGAATCCTCCTTCATATTTTACGGTGCCGATCTGCGTCACCCAGCTATGCACATCGATACCGAGTACGTAGAGCATGGACCTCAGGAGGCCGCCGGCGGCTACCCTCGCTGCCGTCTCCCGGGCGCTCGACCGCTCGAGCACATTCCGCAGATCCGTATGCCCGAAGCGAATGGCCCCGGCCAAGTCGGCATGCCCGGGACGCGGCGTATAGAGCTCCTTACCCGGTACGATCTCCCAGGGATCCAGGTACTGCTTCCAGTTCTCGAAGTCCTTGTTCCAGACCGCAAGCAAAATCGGACTCCCCAAGGTAACTCCGCCCCTGATCCCGGAGAGTACGTCCACCCTATCCTTCTCGATCTGCATCCTCCCGCCCCTGCCATAGCCCATCTGGCGACGGGCAAGATCAACGTCGATCAAGTCCCTCTCCACCTTGAGCAGGGCAGGTACTCCATCCAGAAAGGCGAACATCCCACGGCCATGCGACTCACCGGCTGTATAATAGGTCAGCATTGCTTATCTCCTCAGACTTTCTGGGGGAAACCCTCTTCTCAAAAAGGTTATGCCCCAGACCCCTTTTAGACATATATATCGGGACCATGCATTTGTCTACTCTCTGCTGCATACATTGCGCCGAGAGGTCTGACCCTCTTCCCCCGGACGGGGGAAGAGGACCGGGAGATGGGTGCGACTAGAGCCCGAGGGCGGCAAAGGAGAGGAGGTAGATGGTGCCGGCGCCGGTAGAGTAGTTCCAAATGCTGGCGGCGAAGCAGCCGCTGGCTGCACTCAGTTTGTAGAAGGAGCCGGCGGATGGGTCGGGATCGAGCTCCCAGAGTATGTTGCTGTTTGCCGTATCGAGGGCGGCAAAGTAGTTGGCATCGCCACTGCCAAAAGCGTCGCCGCCGCCGACCAGGATGATACCGTTGCCGGCCCAGATAAGCGTACCAGCGCTCAGGAGATCGCCGACGGATGTACCGGCCGACCAATCCTGCGGTAGGGAGGAGGTATTGAAGCGCTTGATCAGGCCGGTCTCATCGGGGATGCCGTAATTGGTGTAGCCGTTGCCCGTGTAGAGATTACCCTGGTCATCGAGGCAAACGCCCGCCGATGCACCGGGGATGCCGGTGACGAGATCGGTGACGATGCCTGGGGTGTTCAAGTCGATGCGGCTCACGAAGCTGGTGGCCGACCAGTCAGGGTTATAGATGGACCGAGTGAAGTAAAGCATGTTACCGGACAACGTGGCATCGAAATTGCCGATCTCTTTCAGGAGGGTTTCTACGTGCGTGGACAGGTTGACTATATAGATCTCATTGCTGACCCCGACGATGATAGTGCTTCCATCCATAGCCTTGACGAAGCTGCCGAAGCTAGTGATGAACGACGGATATATGCTCGTCACATAGGCAAAGCGTTTGCTTCCGGCTGAAGTCTCTACCGCAATCTCTACCTCGGTAGCGCTATTGCCCTCGACGATGACCATCCGGCCGTTGGGAAGGAAGTCTATGAGCGGGGCCTCGATGGTATGCCCATCGGCGACAATGGGCGCGGCAAGGGTATCCCAGGTGATGACCTGCACTGTGGTCTCATCTGATGTCCTGTTCCCCTTGCTATCCGTTACAGTAAGTATCACATCGTAGGTGCCAAGAGCCTTGTATTGATGCGAAACGATCCTGCCAGGGACTGATTTCCCGTCCCCGAAATCCCACACATAGGCGGCATCGGTTGGTCCGGATGCCTCAAGCTCGACCGGCAGATCGATCAGGATCACCTTGGCGTCGCCTGCCTCGGCATTAGTCTGCATGTCGCCCTGATTCCCACCACCCGCTGAATTGCACCCCGCGAGGTATAGCAGCCCCAAAACTATGATTAAAAGCCACTTTATTCTCATATACAGACTCCTCCTTTCTTTCTTACCTCTCACTCAAGCCCTACATCAGCCACGGCGTCGACCTCTGTGGAGAACTCCCCTAGGCTACCGCCGTGAGAGCCGTCCACGGCCGTCGAGATCTTTATGAATTTAAAACCGGTAAGATGAGCGGGTTCACCCGTCACCGGATCGACCGCCCAAGCTATATCGAAGGCATCGCCTCCGCAGGTATCAGGATCTATGCCTATGGAAAGAGGATTATCAGGGTTATTATAGAATAGCATAATATCAGCACCCTGTGGCAGGGCCAAGACCGGGCTGAGGTCGGCATAACCCCAGATGAGATACTGGTTGTCTTCTATGTCATCTCTTATTGTCGATGGGAGCTGATAGGTGGAGTAGGTTTGGCCCGTCTCGGGATAGTTTTTCTCCACCTTCCTATAGGTAGGCTGCCCGGAAAAGCTTACAAGGGATGATCCGGGGATGAGATACCAATTAACGCTGTCGGCGCTGATCTCCACCATGCCCGGCTCTATAAAGCGCAGCGGTGCCCGATCATATTGGGCATTCCCAAAGACAATGAAGTCTGGCGCACCCGGATTGTCATTGACCTCATGGTCGAAGGCTAGAATGATGGAGCCGCCGAAACCACCGAGACTTACCACGGAAGAGTTATCTGGCTGGAGTGGGGTCCCGCCTACCGGAGGCCCCAGCGCCTTGTTCGGATCATTATATTGGGGATTATGGATGAACTGGCCTGGAGCGGGAGTATAATCGATCATCTGGGTTGCAAACGGAGAGGCATTGACAACCTTGACGAGGCATTGGCTCCTCTCCTCCCCCTTTTCTCCCTTGATAGTCAGCGTGGCTGTGTATTCACCTTCTGCAAGATATGCATGCTTGACCGTTTTGCCTGAATCTGACTGCCCGTCGCCGAAGTCCCAGGAATAGATATAAACTCCATCCGGAACGAGGCTTGGTGACGCATCAAAGTTTATCTCTATCTCCGGCGAGGCTATAAGCGGATTCACGTTCAACTTGGGAATGATCGTGCCTTCGACCGTGATATCGGAGAGGGAGAGCATGGCGAGTGGGCCGTCCCCGACTGTGTACTGCGCCTGTATATCGCCTTGGCTATTCAGGGCAAAGAGCTGGTCGCTGGAGAAGTCCAAGACATAGAGGGTATTCCCGACGACGAGAACGGAAGAGATATAGGCGCCCCCCAGGTTC
>CAYGXB010000076.1:0-11272 GCA_964353605.1 uncultured Bacteriovoracaceae bacterium | reverse complement strand
AGAGATCGTTGAAAAAATCTCTCGTTGTAAAGCCATTATTGATACACTACACTAGATATAAGTATAACTCCCATAAATCCATTTGCAAGCTATCAAAATACGTTAATATAATTAATAACGTACTACTGAGCCAAATATCACACAGCAGGTTGTCGGGGCCGGCTGTTACCAGGTGCTATTCAACTCAAAGCCCCCCCCCCGCCCTTCTGAGTCTTCAGGGGAGATGGGGGGATTAAGCTTAAACACCCATTGAAGTGCTGTGTTCATTGGGCCCCAGTCGTTGACACCCCATGTGCTATGCGTTATAATTTTACGATTGAGACTAATCTGTTGTCAAACAGAATTTAGAACATGATTTTTTGTTCCCTACAAGTTGCATTGAGGAGTTGACAAGGATATGGCGAAACTCGCAATCAACGGCGGGACTCCGGTCCGGAATGTTTATGAGCATCCCTGGCCTACGTGGCCGGTATGGGGTGAGGAAGAGAAAAGGGCACTTCTCGAGGTGCTCGAGAGTGGCGTCTGGTCCTACAACGGTCCCAAGGAAACCGAATTCATCAAGGCCTGGGCGGAATTCTGCGGGACCAGATACGCCCTGGCTATCGCGAACGGCACCGTGACCCTGCAGCTGGCCCTCGAGGCGCTGGATATCGGCTATGACGACGAGGTGATCGTTCCCGGCTGCACCTGGCAAGCCACGGCCGCTGCCGTACTCGATGTGAATGCCGTCCCCATTCTGGTGGATATCGAGCCGGATACCTGGTGCATCGATCCCAAGGCGGCGGAAGCCGCCATCACTCCCCGCACCCGAGCCATCATACCAGTACATCTCTACGGGTGCATCGCCGACATGGATGCCATTATCGACATCGCCCGGAAGAACAACCTCAAGATCATCGAGGATTGTGCCCATCAGCATGGATCCGAGTGGAAAGGCTGCAAAGTGGGGAGCCTTGGAGATATCGGCAGTTTCAGCATGCAGCTCTCCAAGATCATGACCTCTGGAGAAGGTGGAGCGCTCACCACGAATAGCTTCGATCTGTGGGTACGGCTCGACGCGCTCAGAAACTGCGGCCGGAGGCCGGAAACAGCCAAGGACCTGGTCGACAAGGGCGCTGGAATATATAGCGCGGAGGGAGACCTGATCCAATCCGGCAATTACCGCCTCACGGATTTTCAGGCCGCCATTTTGCTCACCGCTTTGAAGCGCTTGCCAAATCAGACCGTAAGGCGTGAAGAAAATGCCACGTACCTCAACAGCCTTCTGGCAGATATCCCCGGGATCGCACCGATGAAACGTGATCCCAGAACCACGAGGCAGGCCTACTTCAACTTCGCCTTCCGATATTTGCAAGGGGAATTCAACGGCCTGCCGATTGATAAGTTCCGGCTCGCCCTCATAGGAGAGCTGGGATTCGTGGTTGAGGCCTGCTATCAGCCGCTCCATGACTGCACCTTGTACCGCCCGCAGACCAAGAAGCGCTACCGCATCAGCGAGGAGCACTGGCGGGCCATCGATGCAGGCAGGTTCTCCCTCCCGGTATGCGAGAAGATCTACACGAAGGAGTCGGTGGTGTTCCACCACAAGATCCTCATGGGTGCCAAGGCGGACATGGATCAGATCGCAGAAGCGATACGAAAGGTACACGATAGCCCTGACGAATACGCCCGGATCGAGATGCCAGCGTGATAACTCGCCTCTCCTTCAGAGAGAGAAAACGGAATCGATGCATGAGGTGGACATGATGAAGAAGGTAAGAGTGGCGATTATCGGCACCGGGTTCATCGCTCACTATCACGCCCGGGCGCTGAAGGCTCAGGAAGGGGTGGAGATCGTGGCGGCCTGCAGCACTCGGGTAGAGGCTGTACGGGCGTTTGCCGACCAGTACGACATCAGGGAGCGTTCGACCGATGCCTCGCGCCTGGCCAGCCGCAAAGACATCGATGCCGTGGTCATCGGCATCCCCAACAAGTTCCATGCGCCCTACACGATCGAATTCCTGAAAAAGGGCAAGGACGTACTGGTCGAGAAGCCCCTGGCCATGAATCATAAGGAGGGCGAAGCAATCGTCAAGACCTCCCGCAAGACCGGCAAGCTCGTGATGGTGGGCCACATGTGGCGCTTCGATGTCGAAGTGAACTACATCCGAGACATCGTGCAGTCCGGACGGATAGGTAAGGTATTCAAAACCAAGGGCTATGGCATCCATGTCAACTGGGGACCTGCCGGATGGTTCAGCCATAAGGCGCTGGCCGGCGGCGGTGCCCTTGCGGACATGGGCGTGCATGCCATCGACACCGTGCGCCATATCCTCGGCGATCCCCAACCAGTCAAGGTGTATGCCAGGGTCGGCACCTACCTGGGCGACTATGACGTGGACGATACCGGCATGCTCATGATCACTTGGGATAATGACGTCACTTCGCTCATCGAGAGCGGCTGGTGGCAGCCGCATATGGACGGGCCCGAGGCCGGCACACGGCTGTATGGCACCCAGGGGTATGCCAGCCTCTTCCCTACCAAGGTCAAGTTCAGAAATGGCTTCCTCTTTGGTGAATTCGTACCCGAACTGCCTCCCCGGCAGGAACATTGCGATCAGATTATATTTAACAGCCAGATGATGCACTTCATCGATTGCGTGCGTTCGCGCAAGACGCCGGTTCCCGGTCTGGCGGAAGGCCAGGTGGTAATGAGTATCGTAGATGCCGGCTACGCATCTTCGAGAACCAGACAGGTAATAACGCTGTGAGATCCTGTATCTCACATTAAGGTTAAAAAAGATGGCGGGTGATACGCGCGACTACTATTTGGGCCTGGATATCGGGAACACCAAAACGCTCTATGCCCTGGCCGACAGGTCCGGCACCATTGTGCAGATCCTGTATGATATCGGGGCCAGTCATGAAATGCTTGGTCAAGAAGGCGCGCGCGATGCCATCACCAAGGGCATCCGGAAGGTAACCGAGGCCGCAGGGATCTCTCTGGACATGATCAGGTTCATCTATTACGGGGCTGCCGGCGCAGACACCGAGGATGATTTCCGTTTGCTCAGGGAGGTCTACCGCAGCATAACCCCGCATACCCCATTTGATTTCGAAAACGATGGTTTCATCGCACTGAAAAGCGGTACTATCGATGGTGTGGGCATGCTGATCACCAGCGGCACCTCGAACACAAATTTCGCCATGAATGCCGAAGGAAAAATTAAAAGGATCGGCGGACTCTCCTTCCATACGGGGGACACTCTCGGCGCCGTAAACACCGCAATCTTCGCCTGCCGGGCTGCCATACGGGGTGCGGATGGACGGGAAGAGCCCACGATCCTCAGCCGGCTCTTGCCGGAGGCGCTGGGCTACACGGAGGTTGAAGACATCCAGAACGTTTTCTTAACGCCGGAAAACATCCAGAAGGTGGTGGAGGCCTTCTTTAGAGCAGGAAAGTTGGGCGACGGCAAGGCCCTCGAGATTACGTGGATGCTGGTCAAGGAGGTGCTGCACATCGTACAGGAGTTCCATCACGCCCTGTTTGCGTCTCAACAGCGCTTCAAACTGGTCCTGGAAGGATCGGTGTTCAAGCAGAGATACCAGCCCTTTACAAACATGCTGGAACTGGCTCTGCACCAGAGGTACGATGCGGAGATCATCGTGCCTGAATGGGACCCGGTGGTGGGTGCACTCTTCTATGCCTTTGAGAAGGGTGGCATCAAACTCACGGGGGAACTGGCCGGCAGGATAACCTGTTCGTACATCAAAAAAAGGGTGGAGGCATGAAGATCTGCATCATCGGCGGAGGAAGCACCTATACCCCGGAGCTGATCGAGGGTCTCATCGCTATCGGAGATGATGTCAGGATCGACGAGATCTGCCTGCTCGACATCGCGGAGGGTGCTCGCAAGCTTAAAGTCCTGTCAGAATTCGCTTCGCGGATGCTGAAGGCCGCCGGGGCCGATGTGAAGTTGAGCGCCACCCTTGACCCTGAAGAGGCCATAGCCGGTAGCGATTATATCTTGAACCAGTTCCGGGCAGGTCTCATGCACGGGCGCATAAACGACGAGAAAATCCCGCTCCTTTACGGCCTCATTGGCCAGGAGACCACCGGCATGGGCGGCATGACCAATGGGCTCCGGGCGATGCCCATTATAAAAAAGTATGTGGACATGGCCAGGAGACTCTCCAACAATGCCTGGATCATCAATTTCACGAACCCGTCGGGCATGCTGACCGAATACCTGATTAATTATCTGGGCTATAAACGCTGCATCGGGTTGTGCAACTGCCCGATCGGGTTCATCATGCAAGCCATGAGTGCCTTCGGCTGCGAGCCTGATGATGTGTTCCTGCTCTCCTACGGGCTGAATCACCTGTCCTGGGTTGAGAAGGTATATATCGCGGGGACCGACAGGACCGACGAGTTCCTGAGGATCAGCATGCAGAGCATCCCTGACCTCGAATACCAGCCCGATTTCATGGTTTTCCTCAAGATGTTGCCCAACCCGTACCTGCGCTATTACTACAATACCGGATTGATGCTGCAAAACCAAATCGCTCAGCGCGATACGGAAGGCACCAGGGGCGAGGTGATCCTCAAGATCGAAGAAGAGCTCCTCGCGCTCTATGCCCAGCCGGACCGTACCAGACCGCCTGCAGAGCTCTCCAAGCGCGGCGGCTACATGTACTCCACTGTGGCCACCGAGCTCCTCAAGAGCCTCGCCACGGACGATCGCCGCAGACATATTGTCAACACGTCCAATAACGGCACGATCGAGGACTTCCCGGATGATTATGTCATGGAAATACCGGTGGTCATGACCTCTGACGGCCCAGAAGCCATAAAGCTTGGCAGGGCCAACAAGGCCACCATCGGCCTGATCTCCACCATCAATAATTATGAACGGCTCACCATCGAGGGCTATCTTAAGGCCGATGAAAGCCTCATCAAACAAGCCATGCTCATCCATCCCCTGGGTCCGGATGAGGAGAGGCTGAACGATTTGTGGTCCGATCTGAAACGGGCTAACACAGGGTATTTCCCCTGCTTCTGATGCCATCTCATCCGTTTATCAATCATGACAAGCCGGTAAGTATTCTTTGTCTGATATCTTCTCCCTTCCACCTGGTGATCTTTTGCCGCCTCTTGATTTTCTCCTCGTTCATGATTATTATATCTATTTAGATGTATTTTGGTATGAATATAGAGGGAGGAAACGTATGAAACGCATCTTCGTCGTCTTGCTCATGGGGTTATGGGTATTGAGCGGGTGTTCCTCCTCGTCATCTGATTCAAACCACATGCAGTCGAAATCCGAAGATACATCTGGAAACAACTCCAGCAGTAGAGACTCCGACAGAGACGGCCTGACTGATCAGGAGGAAGCGGCCATCGGCACGAAACCAGACGTGATCGACTCCGACGGCGATGGTTTGGGCGATGCCGAAGAGGTGCGGCTCGGTTTTAACCCGCTCACGATGGACACAAATAGCGACGGCAAAAACGATTGGGAGGAGTATCTGAACTGGGAGATCATCCCCTGCACACCCTATACGACCTATAATTATAGAAGAAAGGGTGGAACAATACTGCATGCATCCGTTGATACATATGATGCGGATTACAGCACGGTAGGAACCCCCTTATACGTGGCGAGCCTGAAGGGCACGCACTATGAGATGGGATATCAGCTTGGATACATGCTGGGCTACGCAATCGAGGACAATTACAACATCTTTGTGAATTTCATCTTGAACGAGCTTGATGCCGGAGACAAGGCGGCATTGCTCAAGCCCATTCTGGAGTCGGTGGTGGATCTCATCACCTTGAAAATGAGTCCCTATACGCCTTCCATCTATTTTGATGAGGCAAGGGGGATCGCAGATGGAGCAAAGGCGCGGGCCAAGGGCGATGGCAGGACGATAGACATCGACGCCCTTGACATCATGCGGATGGTCATTACGGCGAATGTGGCCGAGCTCTATATACCCGAGACCAAAGTGCCCTGGGGTAAATCGTATGTAGTGAGGACAAATCCCTTTCAGTGCTCATTTTTTGCCGCATGGGGGCCGAGGACGGAGGGAGGAAGGCTCATTGCAACGAGGAACCTTGACTGGAATGCGGATACGGGCGTTGCGAAATACAAGCTCCTCACCCTCTATCAGCCGGATGACGGCATCCCCTATGTGACCCAGGGCTGGGCCGGCTTCATCGGGGCCATTGCAGGCATGAATGCCAAGGGCATCTGCGTCTCTGAGATCGGATCAAGCAATGCGGAACAGACCCTGCAGGGTACACCGTGGACCTTACGCCTACGGGAGGTCCTGCGACGGGGCGATAATCTGGCGAATGCGCGCAAGGTATTTGAAGAATTCCCCAACACTCAGGGCTTCAACTTCATGATCGCGGACGGGGACCCGGACGGATGGAGAGGTGCGCACCAAGATACAGGCGGATACAAGCCCGGGGCATGGGCGATCGAGACAAACGCCAAATATACCGCCTTCTTCGGTCCGAACGATCCCAGGGAGGATTTGGCCGTCTATAAGGGGATATGCTATGCCCTCAAGCTGGAAAACGCCGTATTCCGGTCGGATACGGCCATGGACCAGGACATCCGCAGCACGCAGGCTGCCTCGAACGGTCCGGCCGAGAACAAGGAGGACCCGGACCCGACGAAATCCGGGGCGCACCGGGACCGCTATGTGGCCCAGTATGAGCGCCTGAAGGCCTATGCAGACCAGGGCATCAAGCTCACCCCGCGGGAGGGTGTCGCCATCTCCAAGGGCGTGGCCATGGGCTGCAATGTTCTCTCCGTTGTGTATGCACCGACGGTCGGCGACTTCTACGTCGGCTATGAAAAAGGCGGCCGCGCCACGGAGGAAGACGACCAATGGCAATATGCCCCGGTCAGCCGGTACGAGCGCTTCAACATCTTCGACCTCATCAATCAGAAATGAAAACAAGGGATAAGAGATCAGGAAACAGAAGGAGAATGATAGGGTTCGTGATAAACGCCTTGTAATTCCCATGACGCAGGGAAGATATTGGCCTTTGACACAGTATTTCTGATAACTTATCCCTGGATTGCTGCAAGATTTGACTTTTCAATTCGTGAGGCATGTTATATAGTCCGCCGCGATGAAGGGAAGCGGATACACCTACAAGATGGATGGGGTATACGGCCCCATCTTAAAGCCCATCTTCAAATCACTTTTCTCGCAGGTAAACATCCCCGAACTCTACCAGAAATCCATCTCAGCCCTGGCGGACAAGGGGCATATCGTCTTTGCCCACAGCACGCGGAGCAAGATCGATGCGCTGCTGCTCAATCAGCGTCTTATGGAAGAGGGCCTGTCTGCCCCGCAGGTGATCTTCGGCGAGCGGTTTTCACTCCTGCAGCCGATGAGCAAGGCCTGGTCGATGTTCAGAGGCCTTTTCAAAAAAGAAACACCATTTGAAAACGGTTTCTACAAGGAATACATCCGGGAAGGCAAAGGCGCATCACTGATCTTTCTCGATCAAGAAACTGAGAACGGGGAGGATCCGATCCTCGAGCTCCTCAAGCTGCAGAAAGATATTGATACGCCTATTTTTTTAGTCCCACAGCGGCTCATCTACAAGCGGTCTCCCATCAAGGTCAAGGATGCGACCAAGGAGGAGCAGGTCCAGCTCAGGGGCATCAGAAAGCTTATGACCATGAGCTGGGCCGAGGAGATAGGATTCATCGAGCATGGCGAGCCTATCAACCTCTCCGATATCATCAGAAAGAGGGACGCCGATGAAAAATTCATCGAAGATACGGCTATTGAAGTCAGGAACGAGCTCAAGCACAGGATAGCCGTCCTCGGCAGCAACATATCGGGAGCCCCGCTCAGGGACAGATCGTTCACTATCAAAAAGACGATGCGGGACCCCGTCCTGCAGTCCTTCCTGAGAGCGCAAGCGGAGGAGACGGGCCAGAGCATGGAGGCCCTGGAAGAGAAGGTGGAAAAGCAACTCAATGAGATAGCATCGGATTTAAAGCCTGCCTATCTGCATTGGTATGCGAAGGTGCTCGCCTGGATATTTAACTTTATCTATGATGGACTGGATGTTGACCCGGATGGACTCCAGACGGTCAAGGAATGGGCGCGCTTAGGTTCTCTCATTTATGTCCCCTGCCACAAGAGCCATATCGATTACCTCGTGCTTTCGTATGTGCTCTTCCAGAACTGGATGAGTGTGCCGTTTATCGCTGCAGGTATAAACCTCGGCTTCTTTCCCATGGGCTACATCTTGCGGGGCGGCGGAGCCTTCTTCATGCGCCGGACATTCAAGGGCAATCCCATCTACACTCAGACCTTCTCCGCCTATGTCAGAACGCTGCTCGGTGAGCGGATACCTATGGAGTTCTTCATCGAGGGGACGAGGAGCAGATCCGGCAAGCTCATGCTCCCGAAGAAGGGCCTTTTATCCATGATTGTTCAGGCATGGGAATCGGGGGTCACAAGGGATTTGATCTTTGTACCGGTCAATGTGGGTTATGACATGGTTGTCGAGGAGGGGGCATACGTTCAGGAGATGCGGGGAGCGCCGAAGGAGAAGGAAAACCTGTGGCAGCTCTTTCAGGCGCGCAAGGTCCTGAAACGCCGCTACGGCAAGGTGTATGTCCGTTTCGCCCCGCCCATATCCATGAACCAGTACATGCGGGGCAGGCATGCCTATTCCCGGATGGATGAGGACGAGCGGGAGGACCTCTATGATGCCCTCGCTCAGGAGATCATTGGTGCCATATACCGGCAGACGGTGGTCACGCCGTTCGCCGTGCTCGCTTCGGTCTTCATGAGCAGAACCTCTGCCATGGAAGAACACGAGACAAGGATGATGTTTTCGATCTTCGTGGATTACCTCAAGGCCATCGGCTATAATGCTGCATCATCTCTATCCGATGTGGAGAAGGCCTTCAATGAGACCATTGCCCAATACAGAGAGCGGGGATTAGTTTCGGTCGAGGAGGGAGAGGATGAACCCAACCTCTATGTGGTTGACAATGAGGACAGGATCAACCTCGAGTATTACAAGAACACCATATTGAATTGCTTCGTTCCGGTGGCCCTCATTGCGAATGTACTCCTCAAATACCCGCATGGGATAGCGAAGAAGCCCTTTTACGACGAGGTCCATCGTCTTGCTGCCCTCCTGGAGAAGGAATTCATTCTCGATATCAAGGCCATTGAGAAGGCCCTCGATTATCTCAAAGATGCAAAGATGATCGCCGAGAACCAGGGGATGTTCTATGGTGAGCGGCAACATCGGGAGATGCTCGCTGACTTTGCCGGCCTCATTGAGAACTATCTCGAATCCTACCTCGCCGTCGCACGCACTATCAAAAAGGTGGGTGGGACGAAAGATGTCCTGAAGACCATCAACCGCTATGCCCTGCGGATGTACAAGAAGGGTGAAATCAGAAGATCAGAGGCGTTGTGTCTCCCGGTATACAAAGGGGCCTTAGACACGTTCAAGGCCAAGGGGCTCATTGACAAAGACAACAGGGTGATAGATGAAAAGGCCATGCAAGAATTGGCAAGGGATATCGAAGCCTACCTTGAAACCTGAGCGACTCGTTATTGCCACAGCCTTTTTGCTCCTGTTCAGCTCCGGCTGCGCCCATATTCCCAGGGGATATCCTGGCTGGACCCAGGTGGGGACGGCGTCATGGTACGGCAAGGAATTCCATGGGAAGCCCACAGCCTCCGGCGAGACGTACAACATGTATAGCATCACCGCCGCCCATAACACCTTGCCGCTCGGGACGCGCTGCCTCGTCACGAACCTGGATAACGGCAATTCCTGTGTCGTGACCATCAATGACCGCGGGCCTTTCGTGGGCGGCAGGATTATCGACCTCTCCTATGGTGCCGCCCTCCGCCTGGGGATTGCCGATCAGGGGCTCGCTACGGTAAGGATCCAAGTGTTGGATGCCCTCCCCGCCTATATATGTACGTACACCCTGCAATTCGGTGCTTACACGGACAGGGACAATGCCATGACCATGGCCGAGAGGCTGAAGGCTTTGAAGTACGCGCCGAATATCGAACTTGCCCAAGCACATGGTCAAACCTTCTACCGGGTGAGGCTCGGAAGATTTACGTCGCTGGACAGAGCGCAATATGTCGCAAAAGGCTTTGACTCAGCCGGCTTTCCATGCATAGTAACGGCACTATAGAAAACATTTAGGAGGTTAACCGATGTGTGAGATATTGGATGCGGTTGCGAGAGAGATTGTGGATTCGCGGGGCAATCCAACCATAGAGGTAGACATATACTTATCCACAGGCGATTTGGGCAGGGCTTCCGCCCCATCTGGGGCCTCCACAGGCGAGAGAGAGGCGATCGAGCTCAGGGACGGCGACAAGAAGAGATACCGGGGCAAGGGCGTACTCAAGGCCGTGGAGAACGTGAACAAGAAGGTTGCGCCACAGCTCATCGGTATGGATGTCATGGACCAGGTCGGGATTGATAAGGCCCTGCTCAAACTCGACGGCACCGAAAACAAGTCGAAGATTGGAGCCAACGCCACAACGGCCGTCTCCGTAGCTGCAGCCAAGGCTGCTGCCAACTTCTTGGGTCTGCCGCTCTACCGCTATCTGGGCGGGGCATTCGCGAGGGAACTCCCCGTCCCCCTCCTGAACATAATCAATGGCGGAAAGCATGCAGACAACAATGTGGATCTGCAGGAATTCATGATCGTACCGTTTGGGGCCCCAAACTTCAGGGAGGCTCTGCGCTATGCTGCCGAGACCTTCCAGGTTTTGAAGGACATCCTCAACAAGCTTAAATACTCCACCGGCGTCGGTGATGAAGGCGGCTTTGCACCGAACCTGAAAAACAACAGCGAGCCCTTGGAGCTTATCGTCAAGGCCATTCAAAATGCCGGCTTTAAACCGGGCAAGGACATCGCCATTGCAATCGATGCGGCGGCAAGCTCCTTTTACGAAGACGGCAAGTACTTGCTCGCAGCGGAGAAGAAGCCCAAGAAGACCGCAAAAGAGATGATAGATTTTTATGAAGAACTGATCTCCAGGTACCCAATCGTCTCCATCGAGGACTGCCTCGACGAGAATGACTGGGAGGGCTGGAAACTTCTCATGGACCGCCTCGGTAAGAAGGTCCAAATCGTGGGCGACGACCTCTTCGTCACCAATGCCAAATACCTTGCCAAGGGTATACGGGAAGGCTGCGCCAATTCCATCCTCATCAAGGTAAACCAGATCGGTACGCTCACCGAGACCATGCAGACCA
>CAYGXB010000075.1:0-11298 GCA_964353605.1 uncultured Bacteriovoracaceae bacterium | reverse complement strand
GCACTATCATGGCGACGATCTCATCCGCCGTGCCTGCCGGATATTCCGGAATGTAGGGATTAAGACGGCGGAGCCCCAGGTTGTAGGAGAGATTGAGCATGCCGCAGTATGCATCTCCCCTGCCGCCCATGAGATCCGCTGCCGATTCCTCTGCAGCAGCGGCCACCATGACCGGACCGGCGAATCTCTGGATGAGCATGCTGGCAGGGCCTTCGGGACCGAAGTTGCCCAAGTATACCACCAAGGCATTGATCCCGGATCGCTTGATTTCGTCTAGGGCGACCAGGACATCGCGTTCGTTTTCTATAAGCGTTTGAAGCTCCACTAGCGGTAATTTCTGTGTCTGACACACTTCTGCGATCTTTTTGCGCCGCGCTTGCGAGAGCGACGCGGGGAAGCAATCCCGGCTCACCGCGATCAGGCCGATTTTCACCTTAGGAACGTTATGCATCTATTCCTCCTTTCGATTTAATCACTCTGAAATTGATTGGCCATACTGCATGCATTTGCCATGTTTGCGCGCATAATGCCTGTCGCTTGATGTCTGCTTTAACTGTGGGTGATATTGGTTTGAAATTTTACGTAGGGCGTTCATGACCGAGATTTCTCATACCTGCCAGTCCGGGACATATTTTTGTACAATCTCTTCCGTAATGCCTCCGGCCTTGGCGATCTCCCCATAGAGTTTACCGCTCGTTTTGATGGTCCGCGTACGCTCCGGGTGGTTATGATCCACATGCACAAGTCCGGTGCGATACATGATCCCCGCCACCAGCTCAAAATTATCAGTCGTAGACCAGTAGGAATAGGCCCTGACATCGACTCCATCCTGCATCGCGCGGTACATCTGGTAAATATGGTCGAGGATATACCGGGGCCGCATCACATCATGCTCCTCCACGAGACCGTTTTCGGTGATATAGATGGGCAAACGGTAGAGCGCATCGTAGCGCTTCAGAACCCTGTAGAAGCCCTCGGGATAAATCGACTGCCCGATCTCGTCGATGGGGAGGTTATCCAACCTGAGCCGCTGCAGGGGGAATTTTATCTTGTCACCGGAATAGTAATTGATCCCGAAGATATCCAAGGCCCTGTGCTTGGTATAAATCTTATCGAGGAAATAATTGTTGAAATACTTATCGCATAACCATGTGGAGAGACGGTCGAGCAAGCTATGCGGGTTATAAGGGTCGAATATGCGCGGGTCACTGGCGATCCCGACCTTAGCCTGGCCCCATTTTTTATGGGCATATATCCAATGGATGGCCTCGTAGGCCGCCATATGCGCACTGGCCATGGTATTCATCACCCGGAAGGCGAGGATGATATTCTTTTTTCCCGGGGGAAACTCGCCGAAGAGGTAGGCCTCGACGGCGTAGACCGAGGGCTCGTTCACAGTGAGCCATACATCGACCAGATCGCCCAGATAGCTCACCGCAACCTCCGTGAATCTCTGGAAGTACCCGATGGTTGTTGTATTGGTCCAGCCGCCGATACCAACGAGCCAGAGCGGATTGGCGAAGTGGTGGAGGGTGACCATAGGCCGGATGCCCGCCTGTTTCATTTTCGTGAGGATCTTCCGGTAATGCGTCAGGGCCTCCTCATCGAAACAGCCGCACTGTGGCTCTATGCGCGCCCATTCAATGCCGATACGCGCCATTGAGTGGTGCATCTCCTGCATCAGGGCAATATCCTGCTCGTAATATTTCCAGAAATGCACGGCATCCACCGGATTAGTCCCATCCTTGATCCTGCCTTTGCAGGCCCAGTCGTAGAAATCGTGGTTCCGGCACCCGCCCTCGACCTGAAAGGCCGAGGATGAGCTGCCCCACAGGAACCCGTCCGGAAAGATAAAATTGCGCTCCATGCTGCTCCCCCCTTCACGGATTTTGTATCTTGTGCTTGTTGCGCTTATGGTAAAACTTCATGCGCCTCTCTTCGCTTCGAGCTTGGCCACGATCTCCTGATATTGTGCATGACTTATAGGATACATCGCTATGGCGATCATCCCCAACGCGGTGAAAAGGACCGGCGCGATACAGAAGATGAGGCGTATGCCCAAGAGCGTTCCCGCGGCTTGGTCGGCGAGATTGGGGACATATTTCGACAGGCTGAGGGCCCATCCCACTAAAAAACCGGCGAATGCCCCGCTCAACTTCGGACCGAAGCTGAATATGCCATACAAGACCCCTTCGTTCCTTTTGCCGGTGACGAGCTCATTGTACTCGATCGTATCGGGCAGCATGGTCCAGGGGTTCACGAACTCCGTCGAGAACCCCAAACCAGCCAACGCGGTGAGGATATACACGGCAAGAATCTGACCGGGTTTTAAGAAAAAGATGCCGATCATGGCCACCGAAAAGATCCCTATCCCGATGAAATACGACCATTTTTTGCCTAGGCGTCTGCTTACCAGGGCCCAGAAAGGGATACAGAGGAAGGCCGTACCCAGGAGGGTGAGGAAAAGGGTGCTGAGGAGCTCCTCTTTTTTCATGTAGTACTTCATGTAATAGATCAGGGTGGAACTCGTGAGGACCACTGCCAACTCGACCAGGATATAGGCGAGAACGACCATGAGAAACGGCCTATTCTTAAAGGATTCGAGGTATAACCTGAACATCGGGGTGGGGTCGTGCTCCTCGGCGAAAACCTTTTTCTCCTTTACTCCCCAGAACACGATGAGGGTCAAGATGATGAAGAGTGCGCCAAAGCCGGCGGCGGTCAGGCTGAAGCCGATGCGCTCATTGGGGAACAGCGCTATAAGCGGCATGGTAAGGCCGGCGGAAATGAAAATCCCCGTGATGGCCCCCGCCATTCGATAGCCCGTCAGGCTGGTGCGCTCATCATAGTCCTGGGTCAAATCCGGGGTGAGCGCCGCATAGGGGATGTTCACGAGCGAAAAGCAGATATAGAAAGCCAAGTAGCTCAACGTGGCATGAAGGAAGAGCAAGCCCTGTCTCTGGATAGGGATATAGGTGAAGAGCAAGAAGAAGAATGCCCCGCACCCAAGAGAGCCGAACAACAGGTACGGTCTCCGGCGGCCCCAGCGTGTCCGTGTCCGGTCCGAGAAATAGCCGATGAGGGGGTCGGAAAAGGCATCGATGCACCTTACCAGCATCAAGGACATCCCCGCGAGTGAGGCCGACAACAGCGTCACATCCGTGAGGAAGTACAGGTAATATAAAGCCACTGCTTGCACTACGATATTGGCGCCTAAATCACCCATGCCGTAGGCGATCTTGGTCTTTACCGAAAGCTTCCCGATCGACTGCACCTCCTGCATAAACCTACCTCCAGTGATCAACTATGAACCCATATCATTTGCTTACCCCTTCTATTCGAGAGGCCTTTCCAAAGAGATCGAGATGCCATGCGCTGCGCAGGGGAAGCAGGCTGTCGTGGAATATATATCACACTCCAACAAAAAGGTAAATAAATCATGCCTCTGGACAAGACATTGTTACTCCGATACGCGCATGGCTATCACTCCAGCGTGGCTGTTTTGACGGGCGAGTTCTGAGAGATACAACGGCTGGGTGTGGTCCATCGCGCCTTGATGGACCGCATGATGCCCGCTTTTCGGTTTCAGCGTGGATCCCTAAATTCACCTGTCGATGGCGATTGATCATTTGCGCCTTTGGCGCTATACTCTCTGTGCATCGTTCCGATTCTTCCGCATCAGAACAGTGCGAAGAGATCGCGTACATATGAATGCACCCCGGAGGCGGCATGCAGTATGACATCCTAATACGCAAGGGCACCATCGTAGACGGCAGTGGCGCGCGAAGGTACCAGGGGGACATCGCCATCCAGGGCGAGGTCATCGCGGAAATCGGGGATCTCGCCGACGCCCAAGGGAACGTCGAGATCGACGCAGAGCACAAGATCGTCAGCCCCGGCTTCATCGATATCCATTCGCATATCGACTTCACCGTTGCCAGCGAGCAGCACGCGGACATGCTGCAGCCGCTCATCAGACAGGGCATCACCACCGTGATCGGAGGGAACTGCGGCTTCTCGAGCTGCTTCGTGCCTGAGGAAAACCGGGATGCAACCCTCGCCTATCTCGAAAACCTCTCCGGGCAACCACAGAAAGAGATCGTCGACTGGCACACCCCGGCGGAATTTTTCGACAAACTCGAGCAGCGGGGAATGCTGCTGAACATGGGAACCCTCGTCGGACATGGCTCGCTGAGGATCGCCGCCTCGGGGCTCGTGACGCGGCTGCTCACCCGCGAGGAGAAGTGCAGACTCGAGAGATACTTGGAGCAGGCCCTCGAAATGGGGTGTCTGGGTCTTTCCACCGGGTTGCAGTATTTCCCTGGGCAGCAGAGCGATACCGATGAGCTCTCTGGGCTTGGAGACGTGCTGAAGCGTTGCGGCGGGATCTTCACCTCGCACCTACGGAGCTATTCCCATACCCTGGACAAGGCCATCGATGAGGTGAGCGAGGTCGGCCGGCGGTGCGACATCCCCATTCAGATATCGCACCTCTACTGGCAGCCCTATGCCAAGGGTCTTGGATGGATTACCAGGAATGCAGCCAAGCTCGGATCGTTTGCCTACAATACGCTCAAGATTCCCATCCCCATTGAAAAAGGGCTCTTACCGAAGATCGAGCTCATCGAAGAGCAGCGGCGCCAGGGGGTGGACATCGCTTTTGATCTGGTCCCCACCTCGCAGGGGTTCACCGAGCTTTTCGCCTTTTTGCCGCCCTATGTTTCCGAGGGCAGCAAACCGGAGGCGCTCGCAAGGCTCCAGGATAGGGCCTTCAGGAAAAAGGTGCTGCACGACATCCTGCATGTCGAGCCCGACTGGCCCCACCGTGACGGCGCCACCTGGTCGTTCAACTACATCAAGATGACCGGCTGGAACGGTCTGCGGGTCATGGCGGTCATAAGCGCGAAGCACAGATGGATGGAGGGCAAAACCTTTCCGGAAATCGGCAAGGCGCTCAGGAAAGAGCCATTCGATGCGCTCTGCGACCTGCTCGTGGAGGAACAAGGGCAAGTGATGGTGTTCCATACCCCCCTGAAGCCTGACGATCCATTTGCCTTCCGCTCGATGTGGGCGGGATTCACCCATCCCCACGCAGTGCCCGTCACCGATACCATCCTGCGCCCTATTGGGAGACCATCGCACGTATTCTTCGACTGTTTCCCGCGCTTCATCGCATTCTTTGCAAAAGAAAAGCGCCTGCTCACCCTCGAAGAGGCAGTGCGCAAATCGACCTCGCTGCCCGCCGCCATCATGCGCATCCAGAAGAGAGGAACCTTGCAGAAAGGGAATTACGCCGATATAACCGTATTCGACTTCGAAGCACTGGGGACAACGGCCACATTCCATACGCCGTCCATATTCCCCAGCGGCATCGAATACGTCCTCATCAACGGCACCCCGGTTCTCTCCTCCGGCGATTTCAGGAAAGACAAGCTGGCCGGCGCGGTCATCCGGCGCATAGAATAAAAGGCTCAATCCCCTCCACCCCCCTTGATCTCATGAAAGTCCAAGGATCCACAAGGGAGACCGTCGGCGAAGCTTCATCCAGCAGGCGGCATTCCCAGTGAATGTCTAGCCTCCCTGAAGATTCAGGGGCTAGCGGGTGAACCTTTTGATTGCGACGCAGTATGCATATCAATAAACAGCTCTTTGCGTCTTATTTCACGTCCTTCTTTTGATGATTGGTATGCCGCCAGGGTCCACACCACGGCAATAGCCGCATCCCGAATATCCGCTGCCCATTTCCCACCAAAATTTCGCGTGAGGCTATCCTCACCAGTCATGCGGTCAATAAAATGGGTCATCTGGCGGAAGTAAAGGGTGTTGTGTATCCCTCGCGGCAGACACACCGGGGTGTATATATCCGGAATTATATTCGGGACCTTGTAGATTCCGAGCTTCATAGGCCTGTGCTGGTACTCTTGGAATGCTTCGAATCTTACCTTGGCCTTTTCGGCATGAATTGTCCCCCTTTCAAATCCATCCGGCCTTCCCATGGCAAGATTGCTCTTTTCCATAACCGCGAGCGCGCCGTTCGAGAGGGTAAATGTTGCTATTGCCTGGTCTTCGAACTTCCGTCCCGGATATGAAAAGCCGGTCTTGCAGTAGATGGACTCAATCTCGCCGAAGAAAAAACGCATCAGATCGATGTAATGCGGTCCATGATCGAAAAAGTCGCCGCCGCCTGCCCTTAAATCGAAATACCGCCAAGCGCCATACTTTTTTTCAAAGTCAATACCCGCTTTCTTAAAGAGGTCGAGGCCTTTTCTAAGAAATCCTCTTGAAAAATCGGGAATATAATAATGCCAGGCAATGCTTATCTGGTAAATCCGCCCCAGCGTGCTTTGATCACACCATTCTTTTATGCGTTGAAAGCCCGTTTCGAACCGTTTGGAATGGCATATTTGCACAATTTTATCATGACCTTCAGCTATCTCAATCATGCGTCTAGAATCGGCATGGGTTGTTGCCAGTGGTTTCTCACACAGAATATGGACTGATGCCGAGATGCAATCCTCAAAAATCTCCCGATGCAGCCATGGAGGAGTCGCAATGATCACGGCATCCAACCGCTCTTTTGCGAACATCTCCTTATGGTTCTTGTAGGCATGGCTAACCTTGAATCTGCGCGCGAATGATGCCCGGTTATCAGCATCCGGATCAACAACGGCCACAAGCATGGCACGACTATCTGCAGATATTGCCGGTCCATGTCCTACCCGCGACACCTGACCGCATCCAATGATTCCGAATCTGATCTGATCTTTCATAATCTCGGCTCCAAACAATTTTCCCATAATCTCCAGCAGAAACGTGATTGAGTCAAGGGTAAAGCAAAGTCATGAGCTTCAGTCACGAAAGGCATCGCAAAGTCTGAATCCACCCCGGTCACAAGGAAGGCCAAAGATCAGCGATGTGGGCTGCTGGCCTATATTGAGTCTCACCTAGCGGCCCGCACTGCAGATGCATAGCTTGCTAAAAATTCAGATGGGGGATAGGGAGTTGAGCCTTTTTCCTTGTGCCTTAGTGCCTCTGTGCCTTTGTGCCTTGCATTCTCCATGCAAGGATTTTGGTGGTTTCCTCCAGGGAGTCTCCAGCAATGCCCAGTTCGCTCAGGAATTCCCGATATAGGAGGTAAGGGCCGGGTTCGATACCCGGGATGCCGGTGTGGTATTCCCGGATGAATGGCAGGACGCCTGGTGCCTGGTGGGCGATCTCGCCGCCGGCGAGACCGAGAATATGGTCGGCGGCCTCGAGATCATCGAGCCGGTGGGAGATGTGAATGATGGTCTTTTTGAGGTTACGGTTGAGTTCACGGATGGTTTCGAGCAGGATGGCGCGATTGGCCGGGTCGAGCATTACCGTGCCCTCGTCGAGGATGAGTACGTCGGTATCCATGGCGAGCTGCCCAGCAAAGACGACCTTGGCGAGCTGACCGCCGGAGAGCGCCGAGGTGAGGGCAGTGCGTTGGCCTTCGCTGTGGGTGGCTCTCTGGGCTGAGTCTATGCGGCGCTGGATTTCGGCGCTCGGGAGGTTGAGGTTCTCCGGGCCAAAGGCGATGTCCTCCTCGACGACGAGGCTCACCACCTGGTTTTCGGGGTTGGTGAGGATAAGGCCGACCCGGTTGCCGTGGGTATCGACGGTACCGGTATCGGGTTTGAGAATGCCCGCGATGATATAGGCGAGGGTGGTCTTGCCGGAACCATTGGGACCCACTATTCCATAGTAGGCCCCCTTTACGGCTTCCAGACAAATGTTGTTGAGGACCTTGCGGCCCTCGTAGGACAGGCTTACGCCTGTAAGGGTAATAGCTGGAGAAGCCCCCTCAATCAAGACTTCTCAGAAGAAGCCTGTGCAGGCTCAACCCATTCCATGATGACGGTCGGTGCGTTGTCGCCCTTGCGGTTCTTGTACCGGATCATACGCGTATAACCGCCGTTGCGTCCAGAAAAACGCGGGGCGAGGTCCTTGAAGAGCTTGCCGAGGGCTTCTTTGGTCTTGACCGTCGTGCGTGCCTGACGGATAGCGGCCAGGTCCCCCTTCTTGCCCAGGGTAATCATCTTATCCGCCAGTTTCCTGAGTTCCTTGGCCCTGGCCGTGGTGGTGACGATCCGCTCATGGACGATCAGGGAGGTGACCAGGTTCTTGAGCATGGCTTCCTTGTGATCCGTTGTCTGTCCGAGCTTTCTTCCTGCAATGCGATGGTACATGATCTCACCCCTACTTGCTTTCCTCTTCTTCCATCTTCCTTCTGCGTGCCTCTATCTCCTCTTGGGAAGGCAGATTCGGAAGCTTGATGCCGATATGCAGTCCCATCTTGGCGAGCTTCTCCTTGATCTCCTCAAGTGACTTCCGGCCAAAATTTTTGGTCTTCAGGAGTTCGGTCTCGGTCTTCTGTACAAGCTCATAGATATAGGTCATATGCGCATTCTTGAGGCAGTTGGCCGATCGCACGGAGAGTTCGAGTTCCTCGACGGTCCTGAAGAGGTTCTCGTTGAGGATCGTTTCGCTCTTTTCTGCTTCGACCTTCTTCTCGATCTCGTCCTCCTGGAAGTTGATAAAGACGTTCATGTACTCCTTCTGGATCTTGGCGGCATATGCCAGGGCATCCTCGGGTTTCACGACACCACTGGTCCATACTTCCAGGGCAAGCCGGTCATAGTCGGTCCTGCGGCCAACGATGGTGGGAGTCACGTTAAACGAGACCCTGCGCACCGGGGAGAAGATGGCGTCGATGGCGATCCAACCCGCCCCCTGGACCCTTTCCTTGTTGAGCTCGGCAGGCACATACCCCCTACCCCACTCCACCTGCATCTCCATATTGAGCGTGGTATTCCCTTCGATGGTGGCGATGATCAGTTCCGGGTTGATGACGTCGATATTCGCCCCGGTGTCGATGTCACCCGCCGTGACCGTGCATGGTCCTTTCTTTTCCAGATTCACGATCTGGGGTTTGTCAGTATGCATGCGCAGGACCACCATTTTCAGGTTGAGGAGAATATTGGTCACGTCCTCGTAGACGCCGGGGATGCTGGAGAACTCATGCAGAATGCCGAGGGACTCCTCGAACTTTACGCCAATGATCGCAGAGCCGTAAATGGAGGACAGGAGGATCCTCCGCAGCGAGTTCCCGATGGTGACACCGAACCCCCGCTCAAGGGGCTGTGCATTGAAGCGCGCATAGGTGTCGCTATGGGTTGACTCCACGATCTCCAGTTTACTGGGTTGTACGACCTCTTTCCAATTCTTTTCTATCATCTTACCCTAATGCCCCTACTTATTTGGAATAGTACTCCACGATTAAGGTTTCCTCAATGGCCATCGGCATATCCTTACGCTCAGGCAAGGTCTTGACCGTTCCTTTCTTCGCCTCTCTATCGACATCGAGCCATTCGATGGGTCCCCTCGCCTCATTGCTCTCAAGGGCGCCCTCGATGGCTGCGAGTTGCTTGCTTTTGTCCTTGACCTCGATGAGATCGCCGGGCTTGATCAGGTAGGAGGGGATATCCGTTTTACGGCCGTTGACGAGGAAATGACCGTGGGAGATGAGCTGCCGCGCTTCGGCCCGGGAAGAGGCGAAGCCCATGCGGTAAATGATATTGTCGAGCCGCCGCTCGAGGAGAGTCAAAACCGTCTCGCCGGTTTTGCCAGTCTTGCGCCTCGCCATCTCGTAGTAGTGTTTGAACTGCGCCTCTGAGACGCCGTAGGAGCTCCGCACCTTTTGTTTCTCCCGCAGGTGCAGCCGGTATTCGCTGACACGGATTCTACCCTGTCCATGCTGGCCAGGGGCATAATTTCTGTGTTCCAGGGCGCATTTATCGGTATAGCACCGGTGGCCTTTGAGGAAGAGTTTCGAGCCCTCCCTGCGACAAATCTTGCAAACTGGTCCTGTATATCTAGACAAATCTCGCCTCCTTTATACCCTGCGTCTCTTTGGCGGTCTGCAACCGTTGTGCGGGATTGGCGTCACGTCTTTGATTCCGGTCACCCGTATGCCACTGGCATGAATAGCGCGCAGGGCAGATTCTCTTCCGCTGCCCGGCCCTTTGAGAAAGGCGAATACGCTCTTCACGCCGAAGTCTTGCGCCTTGCGGCAGGCCTCCTGTGCGGCCATCTGTGCGGCAAACGGCGTGCTCTTGCGCGAGCCCTTGAATCCCTGGGAACCTGCACTGGCCGATGCGATGGTGTTCCCCTGGTGGTCGGTGATCGTTATGATAGTGTTGTTGAAGGTGGCCTGAATATGGACCGTCCCCTCGGAAACATCCCTCTTAGTCTTCTTCTTTCCCGTTTTCTGTCTTGGATTCGCCATGCATAGACTCCTGCGTTATTTTTTCTTGCCGACCACGATTCGGCGCGGGCCTTTGCGCGTACGGGCGTTATTGTGGGTGTGCTGGCCACGCACCGGCAGCCCCTTCCTATGCCGGATGCCTCGGTAACAGGCAATGTCCATGAACATCCTGATGTTCATGGAAACCTCTCTCCTGAGATCGCCCTCCACGTTCAGATTATTAGCTATGTAATCCCTGATGGCTGCCACCTCGTGTTCTGTGAGTTCGTCGCTCTTCTTGCCCGGGTCTATATTCGTTGCCGCAAGGATCTTGTTCGCCGCCGACCTGCCTATCCCGAAGATATAGGTCAAGGCTATCTCAATCCGCTTGTTCCTGGGTAGATCTACCCCCGCAATCCTCGCCAATTGCCGCCTCCTTACCCTTGTCTCTGGTTATGCCGCGGATTAACACAGATGATCCGTATCACCCCGCTTCGCTTTATGACTTTGCAGTTCCTACAGCGTCTCTTCACCGATGCCTTTACCTTCATCTTCTCTCACCTCATCTTGCCCTGTACACGATCCTGCCCTTCGTGGGATCATAGGGAGATATCTCAACCTGCACTTTGTCACCGGGTAGGATCCGTATGTAATGCATCCGCATCTTGCCCGATATGTGCGCCAGGATCTTGTGTCCGTTCTTCAATTCCACGAGAAACATGGCATTGGGTAATGGCTCAATCACTGTGCCTTCAGTCTCGATTACATCCTTTCCCATACGTCTATCAAGCCCCGATAGTAACCTTAATTGCGTTTTCCACCTTATTCATAGCCCCGGTACCATCGATAGTGCGCACGATACCCTTGGCTGAATAGTATTCGATGAGAGGCGAGGTCTGCTGGTTATATGTCGTAAGTCTCTGGCGGATCGTTTCCTCCTTGTCATCATCCCGCAGGTAGAGTTCGCCACCGCATTTGTCGCATATCCCTTCCTTCTTGGGCTTGTCAAACTCGATATGGTGCATGTATCC
>CAYGXB010000074.1:0-11339 GCA_964353605.1 uncultured Bacteriovoracaceae bacterium | reverse complement strand
TTATGATCATCACTTCGCGCATTATTACACCCCGGACCAGTGGGCGGCGGGGGTACGCTATACCTTTGGCAAGGGGGCCATACTCAGTGCTGAAGCGGCCTATATGCAATGGTCCACCTTTCTGGACTGGCTCCATGAGAGGCCGATTCCCCGGTTCAAAGATGTCTTTGCCTTCAAGGTGGGCGGAGAAAAGCAAATCATCGAGCGGAACACGTATCTTGGAGATGTCATCCTGCGGGCAGGATACGGCTTCTGGAAATCGCCGGTGCCGGAACAGCGCAGAGAAACGAATTTTCTCGATAACGACAAGCATATCCTCGCCGTGGGGGTCGAGTGCCGGCGGGAGAATCTGGGGACATGGTGGACCAAGCCGGTCAGCGTCCAGGCCATGGCGCAATACCATTACCTGGTCGAGAGGTCCTATACCAAAGATATAAGCGGTGAGAAACTCACCTTCGGAGGATACGCCGATGCGGCAGGCATCTCCATGGAATTCGAATTCTGATGCAAAATGCTACAGCCATAAAATCTCAACCCCCACAATCCCCCTTGAGACCAAAAGGGGGTCGAGAGGATTCAGGTTTTATGGAGGCATTGCAGGGGGAGACAGCATGGGAGCGGCAAAGAGTTCGATGTGGGTTATGAGAGGGCTTGTCGGCATTCTTTTGATGCTGGTGTTCTTGTGGGGATGTTCGGGTTCAGGCGGCAAAGGCACGCAGGACTACCGACCAGTTTTCTTCAAAGAGCATGGCATTCCCCCTGAAGGGTTTGAGGAACGCATCAACTTCCCGCAAGGATATAGCCCTCCAGTAGTGAGCATCGAGGAACCGGTCAGTGGGATGGTCATATCTTTTGATCAGGACAAGGTCTTCGTACGCGTCAGAGTGAAGTCTGGAGAGAAGGAGCTTCTCTATCTCCGGTTGAATGGAGAGTATTACGAAATCGGACCTGATGGCACCTTCAGCGGGTATATTCCCTTGCAGGACAGCGGCATCGGGTTCGAGACCATCGAGGCCTCGGCCGTGGATGTTGCTGGCTATGCCGGGAGGGATCGCATAGCGCTCCTGCGGGGGCAGAGCGTGGGGGTAGAGGGCATGGCCAAAGGTGCCATCGGCCTTGCTCTCGATCAGGATCTCTTAGGCTGGCTGACCAAATTGAATCCTGTTATCGACGCAGCACTGGTTGGCATGAACACCATCGAATTGGATATGCCGCCGCTTCTCGTCGAGGTTACGAAGCCCTTTCTGGCCGAGCTGGAATTGACCGTCAATGCCGTAACCGTCAAGCCGGATCAAGCCATGTCCATCAACGAGCTTAAGCTCAGGGATCCCAACGAGATACGGTCTGGAGCTCCCGATACAACCAGGATCCTAGGAGATCTGAGTCTCAAGGGAATCGTGTTCGATGCGGATGCGCGTTTCATCAGCCTCTCCGGCATGCCCCTGCCGAATGGAACGTCACCGATCCATATCACCATCGAAATCAACGATGTCCTGGGTGACTCCTGATTCATATCGCTGATCCACACCGCTTCGATATCGAGGTGAGTAGCTTGGATATTAATATCGATGACCTCGTCTTGGATATTCCCACCGGTGCACTCCTCGGGAGGTTCATCGAGCTTCTCGGCGTCACTCCGGAGACATATTACATCTCCATACCGATCGAAGGCTGGCTAGCCCAATTATTGAGCGAGGTCCTGAACAGGATCGTGAACAAGAACGGGCTCGGCCTGGTGCTCAGCATGCCGGATATTATACTGAATATAGGCAAGGTCATGGATGTCCTTGGGGGGCTGCCACCCAGTCTTCTCGAGGGTCTGCATTCCCTGGCGCTGGGGGTGGAGATAGAAAAGGCAAGCGGGGATGCCGATCGTCTGGATGCGGATGTCGGGATGGGGGCATGGGTGGAAGCCGGTTCGCCTCTGCGCGACTATGAACAGGTGCTGTATCTGCCCCCCACGATCTCCCTCGCTGAGGCGCTAATCTGGCCGCAGGAGACCACCGTGGCTTTTGCCATGTCCGGCGATGCCGTAAACCGCATCCTTGCCGCGTTAACCGATACGGACTTCGCCCTGACGCTTGCCTTGGATGAGTTATTACCCAGCCTCGGCCTGCCCAAGGATATGCAAGCCAGCATTGCCCTGGGGGCGCCGCCGTTCATGGACATAAGAAATGGTGCCATCCGGGTGGTGGTGCCGAACCTCTTCATGGACCTTTCCCTGAATGCCACGCAGCAGCTGCGGATAGCCCTCGATCTCGTCATGGATATCGCACCGGAAGTGACCGTTCGTGAGGGCAACCCTCACCTGGGGCTCGATTTGAAACTGCAGGCATTCCATGTTTGCTATCTTGCCGACCGGATGGGCATCAACCGTGCTGTGGATATCGAAAAGGCGTTGCAGAAACTCCTGCCGCAGATCATGGCTACGCTCGATCCCTGGCTGGAAAAGACTCCCCTGCGGATCACCGACGCCGACCTCAAACACCTCATTGAACTACTTGACTCAAGTTCCGGGGATGATCGCCTCCAGCGCATAATCGATGCCTTGCCCCAGTTCACGCTCACCATCCAAGGTATACGGACCCAAGGGGGATATCTCAGTCTTTTTATCAATCTGGAGTAATACCGGGAAACGAAGGGAAACCCTTTTGCAAAAGGATTCTTCCCCTGAACCTTTTCCGAAAACTGCCAATCGCTGGTTCATATTCGTTTTAAGGTCTAGATTGCACGGTCCCAGTAGATATAACAACTTTCACTTTCGAAGGCGGGAAAAATTTATTGTGGTTTGTACCTGTTTGATACTCCAATAATGAAGTACCCTGCAGCTTGTTACGGGGTACTTCATTCAATGTTGTATCGTTTAATGAAATATCTGCAATAATGTACCGTTTTTGGCCGTGCTCTTGTCGCAAAAACAGCAGAATCACAGGTGCATATACAAACCGCACGCTTGGTATCATGTTTGCTTATCTCGGATAATCTCGAAGCCATTGTGAAAAGGAGGCACCATGGAGAAGATTCAAGCAGCCGATACGGCCTTCGTACTGGTGGCAGCTGCACTGGTCCTGCTCATGACCCCCGGCCTGGCTGTCTTCTATGCCGGTATGGTACGTGGCAAGAACGTGCTCGGCACGATTATGCAGAGCTTCATCCTCATTGCCCTCATTTCCCTTGAGTGGGTGTATCTGGGCTATAGCATGTCATTCGGCCCAGATGTCTCAGGCATCATCGGCAACCTCGCCTGGGCCGGGCTCCATGGTGTTGGGGCAGATCCCAATCCTGACTATGCAGCTACCATTCCACACGCGGCCTTCATGATCTTCCAGTGCATGTTCGCCGTGATCACCCCAGCACTCATAACCGGCGCATTCGCAGAGCGGATGCGTTTTGGCGCGTTCCTCATCTTTAGTATTATATGGTCTATCCTGGTTTATAACCCGGTCTGCCATTGGGTGTGGGGCGCAGGAGGCTGGCTGAAAGCCCTCGGTGTCCTGGATTTCGCTGGAGGCCTCGTGGTCCATCTCGCCTGCGGTGCGGCTGCCCTTGCTGCCGCCCTTGTTGTCGGTCCACGCAAAGGCTATGGTAGTGAAAATTTCGTCCCCCACAATCTCCCCATGACCTTGCTCGGCACTGGGCTTCTCTGGTTCGGCTGGTTCGGTTTCAACGCCGGAAGCGCCCTGACCGCCAACTCAGTCGCAGTCAGCGCCTTCGTAGCCACTCACTTAGGGGGCATGGCGGGCATGGTCATGTGGGTGATCGTCGAGTGGATTCATCGGGGTAAACCAACCACCCTTGGCGCCGCATCCGGCGCCGTCGCCGGACTAGCCACTATTACACCGGCATCGGGTTTTGTGGGAGCGAACGCGGCGGTTCTGATCGGGCTACTGGCGGGCTGTTGCTGTTATTTCGCGGTTGTCGCTAAGGCGAGACTTGGATATGATGACAGCCTGGATGTCGTCGGCATCCATGGAGTGGGTGGAAGCATCGGCACGTTGTGCGTCGGATTCTTCGCTTCCAAGGCGATCAACCCCGGTGGGGCGGATGGCCTGTTTGCTGGGAACACAGGTCAGCTCGTCTCCCAGGCCATCGGCGTAGTGGCCGTGGGTGTATACGTCTTTGTGATGAGCTGGATCTTGTTCAAGGCGATCGATAAGTTCATAGGACTCCGGCTGGCGCCTGAGTCGGAAATCCAGGGTCTAGACCTGAGCGAACACAGCGAGACAGCCTATAGTACATGACGGAGGAAGATGCCATGAAAATGATCGAAGCCATCATAAAGCCCTTCAAGCTCGACGAGGTGAAAAAAGCTCTTAATACCATCGGCATCAAAGGCATGACCATCACCGAGGTCAAAGGTTACGGCCGCCAAAAAGGCCACAAGGAGATCTACCGAGGCGCGGAATACCTCGTGGACCTCATCCCCAAGTTTAAGATCGAGATCATCGTGGAACAGGCGATGGTGGAACAGGTCGTTCAGACCATCATCAATTCCGCCCAGACCGGCAAGATCGGCGACGGCAAGATTTTCATCCTCCCCGTGGAGGAGGTCATCCGTGTCAGAACGGGAGAACACGGTAAGGACGCTATTTAAGGTAGGTTCATAAACAATCGGAATAGATGGAGGGATTTGCCTGGAGATGGTTGGCACTGTTTAGGCAGAAAGGTGCTTCGATATGACAGCGCTCTGCCAAGGATAAAGCTATGTGTGGAATCATCGGGATATACCATCCAGATCATCTCATGCTTGTCAATGAGGATGTTTTTGGAAGGATGCTGTCGAGCCTATCCCACCGCGGGCCGGATGGTGAAGGTATCCATCGGGATGAGAATGTCATCCTCGGTCACCGGAGACTCTCCATCATCGACCTCTCCACAGGTGCACAGCCAATGTCCAACGAGGATGGGACCATCTGGGTCTGCACCAATGGCGAGGTCTTCAACTATCGCGAGCTCATGGTCGATCTCTCCCAACAGGGTCACCATTTCCGGACGAGCTGTGACATTGAGGTGATCCCGCACCTCTACGAGGAGTACGGCCTCGGACTCTTCGAACACATGAACGGTCAGTTTGCCTTTGCCCTCTGGGATAGCCCGAACAGGACAATCGTGCTCGCCAGGGACAGGTTTGGTATCGCGCCGCTCTTTTATTGCTGGCATGAGGGCAGTCTCGTATTTACTTCAGAGATCAAGGCATTGCTTCCCCTGCTCGGTAGGCTTGAGCTCTCACCCGAGGGCATGGCACAGGTATTCACTTTCTGGAACACCGTGGCTCCGAGGACGGTGTTTGCAGGCATATACCAGCTCAGGCCAGGCGAATGCATGGTCATCAGGGATGGTAAAAGCAAGCAGTTCATTTACTGGGATGTGACCTTCCCAGCCCAGGGAGAACATGACATCCGTGACGAAGAGCAGTCAGTCTCAGGCTTAAGAGAGATCCTTGACGAGTCAGCATCGATCCGGCTCAGGGCCGATGTCCCTGTGGGCGCATACCTGAGCGGCGGGCTGGACTCGAGCATCATCTCCGCTCTGGTGCAGAGATATTCGCCGGGCATGGAGACCTTTTCGGTGAGCTTTGCGGACCCGGCCTACGACGAATCCTCTTTTCAGGAATCCATGGGAAAATGGCTCGGGACGCACCACCACGTGCGGAGTATAACGTACGAGGATATCGGAGACATATTCAGCCAAGTGATTTGGCACACCGAGGCCCCGTTATTGAGGGCTGCCCCGGCCCCCATGTTCCACCTCTCGCATCTTGCCCGCGAGAGCGGCATCAAGGTGGTGCTCACGGGCGAGGGGGCGGACGAGCTCTTCGGGGGATATGACATCTTCAAGGAGGCACTCATCAGGCGTTTCTGGTCGAAGTCGCCAACCTCCAGGTTGCGCCCGCTCCTCCTCTTTAAACTCTATCCCCATGCGCAGGTACAGTTGAAGCGCTCGGGAAGGATGCTCATCTCTTTCTACCGGGAAGATTTAAATATGACAGATCACTTTGGATATTCACACCTGCCTACCTGGCGCACTAGCGCCTCCATTCAGCACTTCTTCACTGACGCATTCCGGGAGGCTATCAGCGATTACGACCCGGTGGAAGAGCTCTCTGGCATCATGCCCTCTGAATTCAGCTCCTGGCATCCTCTCAACCAGGCCCAGTACCTTGAGATCAAGCTCCTGCTGTCCGGATACCTCCTGTGCTCGCAGGGGGAGCGCATGACCATGGCCCATGGCGTCGAAGGCCGCTATCCGTTTCTCGACCACCGGCTTGCGGAGTTTGCATCCCGCTTGAGCCCGAGCCTCAAGCTAAGAGGCTTGAACGAGAAGTATGTCCTGAAGAAGGCATTTGCTGATGAGCTGCCCCCCGCGATCTTTTCCCGCACCAAACGGCCCTATGGTGCGCCTAACAAGGAGGCATTCATAAACAATGGCAGCTTACGGGACGATGTGGCTGCCTACCTCGAACAGGGCGCCCTCACGACACAGGGCATCTTCGACCCTGCTCGAGTTGAAAACCTCATCGCGAAGTGCATCAAGACGGAACGTATGGGTTTCAGAGACAACGGCGCACTCCTCGGGGTGCTCTCGACCCAGATCCTGCTCGATAAGTTTTGCTAAGAGACTAGGACAACAATCATCCCTTTTTCTAGAGTTAATAGTGCTCCCAAAGTATTTTCAACAGGGGTGATTCTGATATCCGACTTCTGGTCGTCACCATTGACACCCAAGCTGCTTTTCCCTATACTGGGACAATTGAAAAATGTTCTTCGAAGATCCAGTTAAGGAGCGTTTGATGGCCCACAAGATCACCATTATCGGCGGAGGGAGCAGCATTTTCACCCCTCAATTGATCTCCCTGTTCATCAAATCGAGCGTCTTTCAGGAAAGTACGATTATGCTGATGGATATCGATCCGCATCGCCTAGAGGTGATGGAGGCGCTCGGCAGATGCCTGGTGGAGAAAAGAGGGGCGGACCTGAAGATCGAAAGCACGACGCATCGTCGGGAATCGCTCGTGGGATCGGATTTCGTCATCGCGGCCATTGCCGTGGGCGGATATGATGCCTGGGAAAAAGATCTCGAAATCCCGGCCAAATACGGGATTTACCAGCCCATCGGCGACTCGGTGGGACCGGGCGGCATCCTGCGCGCCTTCCGGCACGTCCTCCCGCTGGTCGAGGTCTGCAGAGACTTGCAAGAGGTCGCTCCGAACGCCATCGTCTTCAACTATACTAATCCGGCTACGGTTTTATGTCGAGCCATGCGCTCTGAGAGCCGGATCAATGCCGTCAGCATCTGTACCAATGGCGTCTACGTGCGCGATGAGGAGTTCCTGGCGAGCTGGGTGGGGGTGGAGCCGGAAGAGCTCGCGCTGCCTCCCCTGGCAGCCGGGATCAATCACTGCGCATGCATCCCGGAACTGCGTTTCAGGGATGGCCGGGATGCCATTCCTTTGATACGCGAGCAGGTGGACCACCCCGTCATCCGCTGGTGCCTGGATACGTATGATGTCCTCCCCATCGCCTGGCCGCACTGGATGGAATTTTTCCCCGCCATCTGCCGATTGGAGGGCGCATATACCGGGAGACTTCAGGGCCTGACGATGAGGTACGGCAATCCCGTCCATGACCTCGAGATCGAACGGAGCCTGATCACCCAATGGGAAGCGTTGGTGAGCCGGTGGTTGCATGGGGAGGAAGAAGTCTGCCTGGATGCCATCCCCGAGACCGAGCCGGTACAGGTGGTGGAGGTCATGGAAGCTCTGGTCGAGAACCGCAATGAGGTGCATGTCTTGAACGTTCCCAATCGCGGGGCGATCGACAATTTGCCTCCTGAGTCCATCGTCGAGGTTTCTACCCTGGTCAATCGATATGGCATACACCCGGTGCATGTGGGCCCTTTGCCGGAAGCCCTGGCAGCCCATTTGCGGCACCACCTGGCGGTGCAGGAATTGACGCTCGAAGCCGCTCTGACCGGGGACCGCAGGATTGCGCAGCAGGCCTTCGAACTCGATCCCTTCGTCGCGGCAAGGCTCACGATCGAGGAAGCCAAGAGCCTGCTGGACGAGATGTTGACGGCGCATGCCCCCTATCTGCCACAGTTCCGGTAATGGCAAGGAAGTGTGGCGATGGGAAACGATCACCGCAGACTGCAGAGAAGAGGGGCATACTTATAAGAAATTGTATTCAAAAGGTGACCCCCTCACCCACACCCTCTCGCTCTAAAGCTGGCGGGAAGAGGGTGTGGGTGAGGGGGCCTTTGGGATTTAAGGTACACGTTTGAATCCAACTCCTAGAGACATGGCATTTGCATGTACTCCCCTCAACCACCTTTGAAGCTGGTCGAGTGCTTCGTATTAATCGTTCGCCCTGGGCATCCTCTGAATATCAAGCAAGGCACTTCTCATTCATTGCAAGGGCTGCAGGATCAATACATCGCGCAGTTGTTGTGCTGACTGATAGTTTAAGGGTATCTGGTCGTTATCAGCCCACCTATGCGGCAGGTCGTCATAGTGGGGGCTCATGTAGTGCCCGGACTGCCCGGGCGGGCTGATGAAGGTCGATTTGTCGATATCCGCAAAGTCCACGATCATGCGGATACACCCCCCGTAAATCATGTTGTAACGCTTCTTTTGATCCCAATTGGCCGCCCCGATGGTGAAGGGATCACCGCCCATGGGGATGGGCTTGAGATTCAAAAACCAGAGCACCTCTCCGAGGGGATGGGCAAAGGTCATGGTATGGAGCTTGCCCCAATGCCATTTTTTAGGGTCAGCCCCCAACCGATTGGTGAGTTCATCGACAGCGTCCCCCAGACTCTTCTTGATGATCTCGTCCCTGGTTTCCACCCGATCCTTCGTGTTCACATCGTCGAACCAGGGGTTGTCATTCGTATCGATGATCTTCGCCAGTGCCGCATCTACATATTCCATGAGATCGGATGCGGTCAGATCCGCCCAGACTCCCTCGGGGATTTCATCAGAGAAGGTGTTCGTTATCAAGTGATAGTAGACGGAGCTGTAGAGCGCGGCGCTGTTGCTGTCTTTGCTCAGAGAATAGTCCCAGGAGTTGAAGAGGGGAGTATATCGGGACAGTTTCCCGTCTCTCTGGGAAACCCTCACGAAATGCGGGACAAGCCGTTTCGCCACGACGGAAACAGTGTCGAGCTGCAGTTTCCTGGCTTCTGTGGGACTTACTGGCGTTTTCCTGTCCTGCATGATCTCGCGGAAGCGTAGGGCACGTTCGAAGAAGTAGAAATTGCTGAGATGGTAGCTCGTTTTCTTTGACTCGTTGTTGAAGCCGCCGAGGTATCCGGTCGACGGGTTGAGATCATAGGGGAGGTCGTCAAAGGGGCGATAACCGACCCAGTCATACTCTCCCTCCCACCCCGGAATCGGGAGCGCGCCATTGCCCTTTTCCCGCAGCGGGGGTTTGGCGACGTTTTGATAGCCGATATTGCCGTCTCTATCGGCATAGCCGAGATTGAGCTCGGGCAGAGTCATGCCTGAAAGGGCGGATCTGAATTCCGCGAAGTTTCTGGCTCTATCGAGTTTCAAGAAGGCCTCAAAGGCATGAGAGCCTTCGCTCCCCACCCACATCATGGCGCAATTATCCGGGGCCTTGGGTTCCACGTCCGATATGATGGGACCATGCCGCGATATCCTGACCTTTAATTTTTCTTCCCGGATGCCGCTCTTCGTCTTGATCTTGAGGGTCTCCACCACGGTCTCGAAAACCCGGTTGCCGTTTTCGGTCAAGTACTGGTTGGGGTTGGCTGGATTGAGCTTCTCGATGAAATAATCGAGGCAATCTATTTGGTTGGCGATGGAGGACCAGGCGATGTTCCCGTTGAACCCGAGCACGCTGATCCCCGGCGTTCCCGGTGTCGACCCGCCGATGACGTCATAGCCCGCTCCTTTAAGATGCACCAGATAGAAGATGGACGGGATTTTCGGCTCCAGATCCGGGCTGCCGGTGAAGATGGCGCGGCCGGTCGTGGTCCTGGAAGGGCCAAAGATCATCCAGTTGCTGCCGATGATACCGGGAAGGAAGGAGGGGGAGAAGCTGGGTGCTCCCGGGTGGGACGAGGATGAAAACGAGGCGTAGCGGGTGTTCTTCGTCTCGTTGCCTTGGAGGGCGGTCTTTTGAGGAGAGATCGTAGGGGCGAAATCCGGAAACGAGGGGAGTATGAAGCGAAGCTTTTCTTCCCCCACGCGCTCGCTTATTCGGTAAAGAGGGAGGTCCGCAAAGATGGATGCCTCGAGCGTATACCCCATGAGGATGCCGATCACGACGGTGTCCTCGGGGAGCCAGGGGGCAGGTTTGGCGCCCAGGAAGATATACTCGCGGGGTAGGTGCCTGACTGTTTTCAGATAGGCGTTGACGCCGTTGGTATATGCCAGGATGACATCCTTGAGCTCCTGGGGCATGGCGGCATACTCTTTCTTTGCCGCGCGGTAAAATCCCACCGTCTTGAGGAACTTGTCATCCTTGATCGTCCGGTCGCCGAAGAGGGTGGAAAGCTCGCCCCTCCCTGCAAGACGGGTCATATCCATTTCAAACATGCGTTCACGGGCGGTGACATACCCCTGGGCGAAAAAGAGGTCTGCGGTATTCTCGGCAAAGATATGGGGGACGCCGAATGTGTCGAAGCGGACCTCTACGGGGGACTTCAGCCCTTGTAAATTGGCGGTTCCGGAGTAGCCGGGGAGGGGCAGGTGGAAAAAGACCTGAAAGGCGATCACCCCCAGCACGAGCAATACCAGGATAACGATAGTGGAGATTTTTATGATTCTCATACTTCCCCTCCAAGCCAGTGCGTTGAGCATTCACAGATTCTTTTATGCTTCTTAACAATATACGTGAAAACCCGCTAATTGCAAGTCGGATCCCGAAGGGTATGAATGTCAGTGCTCCACTTCCCAGGCTTCAGCATCACCAGTGAGCTATTGTTGCGGCGCATGTCTCATGGAAAAGCGAAGATGCTTGCGATACCGACTGCTTGACAGCATGGTGCATGATCGCCGGGGATCCATTTGTCTGACCTCTGCACATGTGTATTGTCACGTTGAAGATGGCGAATATTCAAGGCTGGCCTTGTATCCCTATACCCATCCTTGGCAAAGGCGACAATGTCAGGTATAAGAGAGTTAGGGATTCACGGTCCCCAGAGGAACGCAAGGATGTTTCCAGGGCATATAGCGAACCTGATGCGGCAGTCGGGGGAAGTATGCGTGGTATGGTGAATTTCATCATTGCGGCCATGGCCGCCTTCGTTCTCTACGATTCCGGCCATACCTTCCCCGGCCTGCTCGCCGTTTTGGTGGCAATCATAGCCTTTGG
>CAYGXB010000073.1:5082-11359 GCA_964353605.1 uncultured Bacteriovoracaceae bacterium | reverse complement strand
CGATTCCTGCCGGACCAGGATTGCCACGGCAAGCCCCATCGGTATAGACGTTAATGGTATCGTCATTCGACTGCATATGGAAAAGATCACATAGCAGGTGCACGGAATAAAAACCACAGGAAAGGCTTTCTTCTTCTATCCCCAGACATATAATATACTAAATACCCAGGCAGGAGGGATCGTATGGAACACAGCTGGCAGGAGGTTCTTGACAGGTTCTGTTACGGGATATATCTCATTTCGCTCACCATTGACGCCACGGACAACGGGATGATCGCCTCATGGGTCTCGCAATGCTCCCATGAACCCCCGCTCGTGCTCGTGGCGATTCGGAAGAATAGGCTCAGCCATGCCCAGATCACCCAGACAGGCAGCTTCTGCATCAATGTCCTTCCCAGGGAATCCCTGCCCTTGCTGGGGAGATTCAAGATCCCTGACTGGCAAAACAAGTTTGACGGGCTGGCTTGCCGCAGGTCCCTCCAAGGAACGCCGGTTCTCAAGCAGGCCATCGGCTACCTGGACTGCACGGTCGAAACCACCGTCGAGACAGGCGATCACACCCTATTCATCGGAAGGATCGTGGCCGGGGAGTTTCTCAACGAGTTACAACCGCTCGTCACAGCGGATTATGGCGGCAATTATCGTGGAGATAGGTGAGGCACGTTCTTTCTCGACCAGTATCAAAAGATGCCTTCCCGCCATAAAGAATATTAGTAGCGGGACCCGCGCCTCCCGAGGTCGCTGGGGTGATGTTCCTGGGGTCGATTGCGAGCATTCCCGTATGCACACCAAGGTTCTTTTTGATCCGATGGGACAAACATCATACCCGCCGCAGGCAGACGGAGATTGAAGGATTGGGTGTTGATTTTGAAGGTGCAAGGCAATATAGGGAACGGGGGAGGTCGCATGCACGATAACATCATATCCTTCGTGGCCCGCGGATCTTTGAGCGGTAAGACATCGCTCATCGAGCGCATCATCGAGGAGCTCAAACGCAGGGGCAGGAAGGTGGCGGCCATCAAGCACAGCCAACATATACAGCCGCTGGACAAGGAAGGCACGGATACCTACCGGTTCGCGCAGAGAGGGGCCGACAGGGTCATGCTGTTCTCTCAAAGCTGCCTCTTCCTGTATGAGCAGCAAGGCCCTGACTTGGATTACCTTATCAGCATCGCCACCCGGGGGGTCGACATCGTCATCATCGAGGGATTTAAGCAAGGACCCTTCAAGAAGATCGAGGTCTTCAACGGCCAGTTTTACCAGATCCCTCTGTGCGTAGAAACACCAAGCCCCGACTTCATCGCTCTCGTCAGCAATGAAGCTCTGCAGTTGACTCTTCCGTGTTACGGATTCGAGGAAATTCCTGCGCTTTGCGATATGATCGAGACGGTCTCTGGCCTGTAACGCTTCAGACCTGAGTGAAACCATACGATCTCAAATCCTCCATCCCCCCTAAAGACACAGGGGGATGGAGGATTTGAGATTTTATAGATCCATGCAGCATGGAGTGTGAGACAGCCCTGCAAAGTGAACTGGCATCTCGAGCGAATCTGTGTTAAAGCCTCGCCATGATTATCGTACGGCTGCGGGAAAGAAAGGAGACCCCTCTCTTGAATGGCCATCCTTGGGTATTTTCCGGCGCCATTGATAGGGTTGACTCATCTCACGAGAAAAACCTCTGCCGGGTTCTCGATGCCAAAGGGTACTTCGTCTGCCAGGGGTTTTATAATCCCTATTCCCACATCGCCGTCCGGGTGCTCACCCTGGGGAAGGAGCCGATAGGGCTGGATTTCTTCCAGCACCGAATCAAACGGGCTCAAGGCATGCGGGAAAGGATCATCCCCGAGAACACTACCTGCTACCGTCTCATCAATGGCGAAGGCGACGATCTGCCCGGCCTCGTGGTCGATGTCTATGGGAGGATCCTGGTCATGCAGTTCCTCTGCCTCGGCACGGAGCTCTTCAAGGACGAGATCACCTCGATCTTCCACGCACTCTATCCGGATCATCTCATCCACGAGCGGTCGGATGTGAAATCGAGGAAGGCCGAAGGCCTTGCCATGCATGCCGGCCCCCTCCATGGCGAACTTCCCGAAGGGGATATCGAGGTCATGGAGAACGGAATCCGGCTGGCGGTGGATATCAAAACCGGTGACAGGACCGGGTTCTACATGGACCACCGGGAGAGCAGGGCCAGACTAAGGGAGCTCGCCAGGGAAAAGGATGTGCTCGATCTCTTCTCGTATTCCGGGGGATTCTCCCTGTATGCCCTGGCGGGGGGAGCCAAGTCAGTGGTATCCGTGGACTCTTCCGCGCCTGCCCAGGCCATCTTGAAGAGGACTATGGAGCTCAACGGGGTAAGTCCTTTTGTCTGGCGGCATGTCAAAGATGATATCTTCCGGTATCTGAACCAGGAGACCAACCGCTACGACATCGTCGTCTGCGATCCGCCGCCCTTTGCCAAGGCGGAGGAATATATCAAGGTCAATACCCTCGCCATGGACAAGGTGAGACCGGGCGGGCTCCTTTTCACGTGCGTTTCTTATGCCCCCAAATTCGGGGGGGTCGATCTTCTGAAGACCGTAAACAAGGCGGCGCTCACCCTGAACAGGCATTCGCGGGTGATCGCGCACCTCTCTCAGGCCCGGGATTATCCTTTCCTGGCCTCCCATCCCGAGGGCATCCATCTGCACGGCTTCATCGTGTATGTGGATTGAGAGGTCAACAAAGCGCATATGCAGCACAAGAAGAAACCGCTTTCTCAACCCTTAAGGGTACTGTCATTCGGCGAGGTACTCTGGGATATCATTAACGGCAATCCCTATATCGGGGGCGCCCCTTTCAATCTCGCCGCCCATCTTTCCCGGATGGGGGTCGAATCGACTTTCGTCTCCGCGGTTGGGGAGGATGACCTGGGGAACAAAGCCTTGGAACATGCTCATCGGTATGGCATCGAGACCGACTTCATCCGTGTGCATCCGGAACTTCCCACAGGCACCGTAGCCGTAACTCTGAACGATAAAGGAGTCCCCGACTTCGTCATCCATGAAAATACAGCCTGGGATGCCATCGTCCTCAGGGATGACCAGCTCGAAGAGCTGACGAGCTTTCGGTTTGTGGCATTCTACTTCGGGACCCTCGCACAGAGGAGCAGGCAAAACCGGGAAACGCTAAAAGCGCTCCTCTCCCGTGTGCGTCCCTCACATGTATTCTATGATGTGAACCTTCGTCAGCATCACTACACGAAGGAATGGATAATGGACTCCCTTACCGCGAGCTCCATCGTGAAGTGCAACGATGAAGAGGCGCGTAGGCTTTCCATGCTGCTCTTCAACCATGAGCTGGACCAGGAGGCCTTCGCACAAAGGATGAGCAGGGCGTTTGATGTCGCAACCGTGTGCATTACGCGCGGCGCCAACGGAGCTACGGTGTACCATCACGGAACCTTCCGCGCAGTTCCGGGGATCAAGGTGGAGGTCGTCGATACGGTCGGCGCCGGCGATGCCTTCAGCGCCGGTTTCTTGTACGCCTGCCTATCAGGCCGTGATATGTATGCGGCAACCAGGTTCGCGGCGAAAGTCGGTGCCTTTGTTGCTTCACGCGCCGGTGCGGTTCCCGAGTATGCAGAGGAATTGAAGGCGGAGATAAATCGGATTTGACAGCTGCCCTCGTGTTTCATATGCTCACGTTCTTTTTGGAGAATCGACTGTTCTTAAGGGGGGAATGATGCGCCAGCTTACATTCGCACAGAAGATTTCCTATGCCACAGGAGGCCTGGCACTGAATCTGGCCAACCTGGCGATATCTCAGTGGCTACTAAAACTGTATGTCCCTAGCAAGGACACCGCCCTGGTGGACAGTACGCTTTTTGCCGCCATATTCCTCATCGGGAGGTGCGTCGACGGCGTCACCGAGCCCATCGCGGGTTTCCTGAGCGATCATCACCGGTCTCGGCGTGGACGGCGCATCCCCTTCATCATGGCCATGGCCATCCCCGCCGCCGTAGTCACCTTTCTGCTCTGGACGCCACCGTTTCCCCATGAGATGCACTGGGTCAATGCCGTATACGTGTTCACCCTCGTGCAGCTGTTCTTCATCTTCTGGTCACTGCTCGCTAATCCCTATATGGCCCTCCTGCCCGAAATCACCACCGATCTGCAGGAACGGGTGAACATCTCGACCCTGCAGGCGGTGTTCCTGATGCTCGGCACCCTGATCTTCGGCATTATGGGCCCCATCAAGGCTGCCCGCGGATGGATCGGCATCGGCATCGTGACGGGCGCCCTTACATTCCTCTCCTTCATGCCTACGATATTCATGATCAAGGAAAAGTCGTCCATTACCAGCTCCTCCTCTCAGGAACGCTTGCGGTTCACAACGATCTTCCACTGGACGCGGACCACCTTCAAGAACAGGGCCTTCCTCTTTCTTCTGGCTGCCAACGCCTTCCTCTGGTTCTCCCTGAACATGATCATCTTGCTCGTCCCCTTCTGGGTGCAGTACGTGCTCGGCAGAACGGACCGGGAGGTCGTGCTCCTCATGGCGCCGCTTTTAGGGTCTAATATCGTCTGCTTCTTCGTCTTCAACTTCCTCGCCAACCGCTACGGCAAATACCCCGTTTACCTGCTCACGCTTGCGAGCTCCGCGGTGACCATGGCCCTCCTGGCGGTGGTCGGCCTCTTCCCCGTGGGGGATGCCATGCTTCAATCCCAGATTGCCATGGGATTCATAGGCCTCCCCGTCGCGGGCATCATGATTCTTCCGCCGGCGCTCCTCTCGGATGTTATTGACTACGATGAGACGCTCACCGGCAAACGCCGCGAGGGCATCTACGTGGGTGTCCAGGCCATCTTCCAGAAGATCGCCATCGGCATCTCCATCGCCGTGGCCACGGTACTGATGTACACGGGCGGAACAACCAAACCCACGGAAACGGGACTGAAGATGATCGCACTCACCGCCGCGATCTCCGCCCTCATCGCCTGCATCATCTTCACCCGCTACCCCATTCGCGAGAAGGACGGCAAGACCTACCTGAAAGACTAAAAAAGATCATACCCCTCCCCCCTGAGTCAGGGGGGCTAGACATATCGCGCTGGTCGTTCAGGATGCGCTGCAGCACGGCAATCGAGCTGATTATATGTCCTACGATTTGGCCGCCCTGTGCACCGGCCTATTGTTTTTTCGGCTCATGCGGGTGGCCAAATCAATTGGCATCTCATCTCACATACACAGCACAACAAGTGCCAGCTTCCATTCCATCACAAACGGCCGGTCAAAAAAATTAGCCCCTCATGAGACCGAGAGGGGTCGGGGGGATTGACTCGGGCCATCCCTGGCCCCTGCCCGAGGGCGTACCTTCGGTATGTCCAATTTTACTATACTGCAAAATTATGAGCTTTAGGGTTTAAGTAGAGACGGCAATTCATCCTGCTCGGGCAGCCGGTTGTGCTGGGCGATGAAGCGGTAGAGTCGCGCCGAGCGGGTTTCGCTGCGCGCCATGGTTTGCCGGTCGACGCGATAGAGGCCGAACTTGGGTCCGAAGCCCTTGGCCCATTCCCAATTGTCGGTCAGGCTCCAGTAGGTGTAGCCCATGATCGGGCAGCCTTCGTCAATCAGGCGTCGTATCCATGCCAGGTGATCGAGGATGAATTGTGGCCGCCGGTTATCGGCCGCATCGGCGAGTCCGTTCTCCGCGATCATAATGGGGATGCCGCTATAGCGGCGCCTGATCTTTTGGCAAAGGTGGTAGATCCCCTCCGGGTAGATCTCCCAGCCCATGTCGGTTGTCGGGTACTGCGCGTAGGTTATGCGGTCGATCATGCCGGGCATGAACGGGTTGAAGGCGAGGATCTCGCGCGTGTAATAGTTGACTCCGATCCAGTCGAGGGTGCCCTTGATGGCTGCGCTGTGCTCCTTGGCTGACGGGCCGAAGAGGATGTCGATATTGACGATGCCGGTATGGAGGGCGTCCAGAAATGCCCAGTTGAAGATCTTGTCCGTCTGATCTGTGACGATTCGGTCCAGGAAGAAGCTTTTGGGCTCGTAGTGGAAGAAAAAGTAGATCATGCCGACCTGGGGAACCTTCGTGGCGCCGTTTTCCGTGATCGTCCCGAACTCCTTGATGATATGATAGGCCCGGGCATGGGCGTGGATGAGAGTGTGGTAGATCCGGACCGCGAGTTTGATATCCCGCCGGCAGGGGGGAATCTCTCCCAGGCCGTACCCGGCCAGGGCATAGATCTGGGCGTCGATCATGGTGCTCCAGTAGTCGACG
>CAYGXB010000073.1:0-4982 GCA_964353605.1 uncultured Bacteriovoracaceae bacterium | reverse complement strand
ATGGGCGAAGGGGTTGTTGCTTCCCACCGCGCCCAGTCGTTATTCAGATTGCCGCCCTCGTGCTGGTAGGCGTCCTCGCCCGTCGCCCACAGGAATCCCTCCGGAAACCCCTGGCCCTGGATGGTGATCTTCCGGGAGGGAGGGTGTACCCGCATGTTGCCATAGAGCGAGACGGCAACAAGCGCCCCAAAGATGATGAGCAAAATGAGCATCGCTGACTCCATAGCATCAAGACTGGGGGGGAATATTACGCGGAGCGATTCCAATGGTCAAGATGATTGGCCTCCCCATGCCCTTCTGGTCCCTCGAGGTCTATGGCAAAATACCGGATGATATCCCAGTATCTCCTCTCAGAAACGTGCGAACGATAACAATACTTGTTTCCCTTGTTCATAAGCCAACTTATAGCATCTTTCTCGTGCTAAAGTTGTCACGAACGTAAAAATAAGGACGCCCATTTCGGCGTCCCGCACTTGTTACCTTCAGTACTCATTTCCAGCACCTGGTAACTCTGTTCATCATGCCCTACGCACTGTTATCGAGAGGCTTTTTCAATGATAATACAAGGCTATTATATATTCTTTCTCTGCTACACTCGGTGGTATTTCCTTTTGATGTTTTTATATATAATGTTTATTAGAATACACATGTAGCTTATTCCCTTCATATCCATGCCATCTTATTATTCATTAAACGCGAACCATGGACGGGAAAAAGATCTTGTGTAACGCGCAGGGTTCTGGAATAATGTAACCAATAATGTCCTCTCTCCATACCCAAGGAGGTATACGCATATGAAATCATCGAAAACCAGGATATTGGCAGGCATATTGATCGTTATTCTCGCGCTGATTGCATGCGCCGGATTCGCCTGGTATGGGAAGTGGCGCATCGTGGCATGGTACCTGGATCTCCCCGCCGCGCGGCACACGGTGAAGATACAGAAGGATGTACAGATCCCCATGCGTGACGGTGTGCGGCTTTCCGCAGACATCTACCTACCCAACGCCGAGGGAAATTTCCCCGTAATTCTCACCCGGACGCCTTACGGAAAGCGCAATCCAGACCATAAGTACGCCTTCGCCGGCAGCATGTTCGCCTCCCAGGGATTCGTCTACATCGTGCAGGACGTGCGCGGCAAATTCGACTCGGAAGGCGAATTCTATCCCTACATCTACGAGGCGCGTGACGGGTACGACACGATCGAATGGGCGGCCATACAGGCCTGGAGCTCAGGCAGCGTAGGCACCTACGGTTTTTCCTACTGGGGCACCACCCAGTGGCTCTCCGCACCGCTGGGGAGCACACACCTCAAGGCCATGGTTCCCATCAACACCAGCCAGAACCCTTATCCGCGCTGGATCTACAACAGCATATTCCGGCTCAACGATATGCTCGTGTGGTATTACGAGAACGCGCCCAAAAGGGGCCGCGTCTCCAAGGGTGTAGACTGGGACAAGGCCGTACGGAAACTGCCGCTCACCGAGGCCGACAACGCCCTCGGGAGCGACATCCCCGCCTACGATGACTGGATACGTCACCCTCTCCCCGGGCCGTACTGGGACAGATTCCGCGTTGACGACAAGGTTGCTCTGATCCAGGCGCCGGCGCTCATCATCGAGGGCTGGTACGACTATTACCTGAATCTGGCGATAGAGGATTACAACCGTATGATACGCAGCGCCGGAAGCCCCGAGGCGCGACAAAGCATGCTCCTCATCGGCCCTTGGACACACGAATCGAAATCGAAATTCACCACCGTGGATTTCGGTAAAGAAGCCTCCTTCATGAAACAGGTGAAGATGATTCTCCTGTGGTTCAACTACTGGCTCAAGAATGAGCAGAACGGCATCCTCGATGAAGGGCCTATCAGGATCTTTACCATGGGCGCCAATAAATGGAGGACCGAAAAGGAATGGCCACCGCAACAGACACGCTATACAGCCTACTATCTCCACAGCGACGGAAACGCCAACAGCGTGCGCGGCAGTGGGCTGCTTTCCGAATCCAAACCGGAAACGGAAAAGGCCGACGCCTATACCTACAACCCCGAAAATCCAGTGCCCAGCATAGGCGGCACCTCTGTCTACGGGAACCTCAGGGACCAGGCTGGCCCCGCTGACCAGAAAGAGGTGGAAACGCGGGATGACGTGCTCGTATACACCACTCCTCCGCTGGCCGAGGACATGGACGTAACAGGTCCTGTGAAACTTATCTTCTATGCCTCGTCATCGGCCCAGGATACCGACTTCGCCGCGAAACTCACGGAAGTCTACCCCGACGGCATATCCATCAACCTCCAGGCAGCGGTGCTGCGGGCGCGCTATCGCGATTCACTGGAGCGGCCCGCTTTGCTTGAAGAGGGAAAGATATACAAGTTCGAGATGGCAATCGGCGCCACGAGCGTCCTCTTCCGGAAGGGGCACCGCATACGGCTCCAGGTCACTAGCTCGAACTTCCCCGAGTACGGCAGAAACCTGAACACCGGGGCCGACAACGGCACGACCTCCCAGACCGTGAAAGCGCAGCAGAGCATCTACCATGACCGTGAGCATCCGTCACACATTATTCTTCCAGTGATAGCGCCGGAGAAACAATAGCTTGTGGAGTGTTCCAGCCGGTCAAGAAGATCGACCTCCCCCGACCCTCTCCTGATCTGAGGAGGGGATCGGGGCCTGCGGGGCATCAATAGCGGCCTTGCCGCGGGCAACGCACCAGATCATTTTGGAACATCTCTTCCTTCACCGAACTTTAAAATCCAAAACTCAGATTCTGAAATATGAGATTGCCGTAAGGCTGCTAAGAGATCCTTTTCATGAGCATCAATCGTTTGTTCTGGGTGTTCTGCAAAGGTTCCGAAATGTATGCCCATGCTTTGTTTCGAGTGTAACAATGTATGCGCCTTTACCGCATCGTCAGGACTCATATGTTGATTCTTCATGAACCATCTCTTTTCATAATTGCCTATGGGGAAAACCGTTAATCGGAAATCGGCAAAGCGCTCTTTTATGGCCTGCAAAAACTGGCCATACCCCGTATCTCCTGCAAAATAAATCTTTCCTCCTGCCCCTTCGATGACAAAACCTCCCCATAATGTGCGATTCTTTTGAAACAGGCCTCTCCCAGAAGTATGGAGGGCCGGAACAAAGGTAATCTTCACATCGTCTGACCGGAAAGTACTTTCTTGCCACCAGTCCATTTCGTTTATATTGGAAAATCCTTCTGATTCTAGATATGTTTTCAATCCCAAACCAACCAAAATGAGCGGTTGAGCCTGTTTGGTAAGCTGTTTCAAAGAGGCCAGATCAAGGTGATCATAATGGTCATGGCTAATGAGGATGATATCTATTTTGGGCAAATCCTCCATTTTCACGCCCGGAGAGCGAACCCTTTTAACGCCGAACCAGGCGACAGGTCCGGCGCGTTTTGACCAGATAGGATCGGTTAATATATTCACACCATCCATCTGCATCAAAACCGTTCCGTGATTGATAAAGGTGATTTTCAGCTCCCCATCGGATACGTAGGCTATAGGTTTTGGCTGTGGCGGGTCATCAATCCATTCAGGCCATGCTACCAGATCCATTCCCCAGAGCCACTTCACCATATCCCCAAAGGTATGATCGGGTTCTTTATTGAAGAAGCTCTGACCGTCAAAGTGATCAGAAGGCGGTCCTTTGTAGAGAGGAGCACTACATCCGCCCATGGTTACTGTGAAAAAAATCGCCAGCAATACGCAGGCAAGATGTATATCGCGTCTAAACATATGAGAGACTTTCATACATTTCGTCCTCCTATTTGCCACGTGCAAGCGAGATCAGGTACAGGATGTCGTGTGCCAGAGTGGCACCCGCAAGGGCGGTAATGTGACCGCCGGAATCGTAGGGAGGGCAGACCTCGACCAGATCCCCGCCGACAATCCGTAGGCCCGCCAATTCCTTCAGAATCTGCCTTGCTTGGTGTGTGCTCGGACCGCCTACCACAGGCGACCCCGTTCCCGGAGCGTAGGCAGGATCAAGAAAGTCGATGTCGAATGTGAGGTATGCCGGATGATCCCCCACGATGCTTCGGATCTTCTGCACAGTTGTCGCGGTGTCGTTTTCTAGCACTCGGTCGACAGGAAGGATGTGGAAGCCTTGCGTATCCGGGTTGGGAGTGCGGATTCCGAGTTGTATCGAACGAGAGGCATCCACAATCCCCTCCTTTAGGGCACGGAAGAGCAGAGTGCCGTGGTTCAGTTCCTCGCCCATGTTCCAGGAATCAGAGTGCGCATCGAAGTGAATTAACGAAAGGGGGCCGTGTTTTCTCGCATGAGCCTTGAGGAGCGGATACGTCACCATGTGATCCCCGCCGAGAGAGAGTACGGACACTCCTGCATCCAGGATTCTCCCTACGTGTTCGGTAACGGTGGAGAGCATGCGGTCGGGGTATCCCGGAAAGAATGCCAGGTCGCTGTAGTCGATCACGTTGTGACGCTCAAAAAGGTTGAACTCCCAAGGCCAGAGTCCCCAGGGGTACATGCCGCTCACGGAGGACTGCTCGCGGATCGCCCGCGGACCGAAGCGGGAGCCAGGGCGGTTGGCCGTGCTGAGATCGAAAGGGATGCCTACCACCGCGATGTCCGCTCCTGCCAGATCACGAGTGTATTGACGTCGTGCGAAGGAGAGCTCTCCAGCATACATGGCGTCAAAGACCACCGATTGACTCAAATCATGACCGAGAGGCATGTACAGATCCTCCTTCCCCGTAGAATCATAAGATATGTTGAATAATGATTCCTGATCTCATAACCTTTATGCAGCTCCTTTGTTTTATATACTATTTAACTTCTAGGGAGAACACCCTAAACTTCGCCTCTCAGGCTGTTGGACGGTACTTGGATGGGGATACGAGCCCAAGACCAACCAAAGCATAGGGTCCCAGGCCTTCCCCAAGCCTGGGGAGGGTCGCGAGGGGTTGGGAGATTAGCCCATCTTGGAGTC
>CAYGXB010000072.1:0-11395 GCA_964353605.1 uncultured Bacteriovoracaceae bacterium | reverse complement strand
GATCTCCTGAATGGCGGGCAAGGCCTCCACGGCCGCCTTCTCCCCCTCCAGGATCGCTTCGTGTCGTTTGGACAGATCGGAAAATCCGATATACCCCACCTTGGGCTGGATCACGATATCGGCATTGCGGATCTGATAAGCGGCTATCTTCGCATACATGATATCAATGGCCTGCAGGATGGTATCCATCGTCCCTTGGGGAGCGGCCCCGGCGACACCGCCGGAGATATCGACGGCGATGACCACATCGGCACCGTAACGCCGCGCCACATCCACGGCAACGGGACTCACGACGCCCCCATCGACATAGGTCTTCCCTGACATCACCATCGGCTGAAAGATCCCCGGGATGGAACAGCTCGCACGGACGGCCTTGCCGGTATTGCCGGTTGCAAAGACAACCTCTTCGCCGGTGGTAACTTCCGTGGCCACGGCATAGAAGCGAATCTTGAGGTTCTCGATTGAGGTGTTGCACACACTCCGGTTGATGTACTGTTCGAGCTTTTCGCCTTTGATGAACCCGTTATCCGGGATGGTCAGGTCGATGACGTCTTTTTTTTCGATCTGCAGGGCCATGTTCTGGAGCTTGAAGGCATCGTGGCCATAGGCGTATAAACTCCCCACCACGCTGCCGGCGCTCGTCCCCACAATCATGTGGATCGGGATCTTCTGGGTTTCGAGCACCTTCAAGACACCGATGTGGGCAAAGCCTTTGGATGACCCGGCCCCGAGGACAACGGCGATTTTGGCCGGCTGCGGCGGCGGAGGCGGTGTGGGCGGGATCGCCTTGGGCGCGCAGGCGACAAGGGTGAGGATGACAAAACCAATCAGGAAAGGCGCACCCAGCCTCCTGATCACCGCAGCAAAACCCCTCGGATCGCTCATGACCTGCGTATGTCCTCCTCATGTTTATTCGATGGCCGATATCTGCCAGGGTTATTTACCATAGGTGCTGCAAAGGTCAAGCGTTCTTCAACCCTCCATCCTCCCTTGGAGACCCGTGCCGGTTCTTCTCGCGCTCGGCCTGTATGAAAGAAGTTCCGGAAAGAGATGCCCTTGCTGCCTCTTTGCGGGGTTTGGCGACCGGCTTTGGTCTAGAGATCGAACCGCTTGCGGGCAATGGCGAGGAGCTCTTCGAGGGGCGGCGGCGCCGCCTTCCGGGCCCGGGCCTGCAGAACCTTTTCCGTCACCTGCTTGACCGCCAGCGTCCGGGGCGAAATGCCCTTCTTTTTCGATTCTTCGAGAATTTCGATCGTCAAGGGCCGGATCACCGCCCGCAGGGCATGGAAAACATCCTTTTCTCTTCCCCCCAGGATATCCACCAGGGCCACGATCACGCCGCCGGCGTTGGAGATGAAATCAGGGATGGCATGGATATTCTTCCGGAAGAGAACGGCCTCGGCCTCAGTGGTGATCGGTATATTGGCGATACAGGAGATGACCTTGGCCCGGACCTGCTCGGCGTTATCCTTCGTGATCACATACGGACGCGCGCCGGGGATGAGGATGTCCACGGGCAGGGTGTATATGGCTTCGCGACTGAGGTGTTGCGCCGCCTGATACGCACTGAGCGCGCGATCGCCCTGCGATCTGCGGGCCTCGAGCAACGTTCTGATGTCAAGCCCATCCGGGTTGTAGAGCGTGCCGTCGATATTGGAGAGGGCCACCACCCTGGCCCCCGCCTCGATGATATAGCGGGCCACCCCGCCGCCGGCTTTTCCAAATCCCTCGATGGCCACGGAGGCGCCCTTCATCGCGACGCCGATGTATTCGCAACCGGCCTGGGCGGCGACGACCACGCCGTATCCCGTGGCATGATTCTCGAGGGGCTCTCCATCGATCTGGTGTTTCGTCAGCCCCGTGCTCCTATGGGGGATGCCCGCCCCTTCATACATGCGGTCCACATCGTCGTCATCGGTGCCCATGTCCGAGGCCACATTGACGCCGGCCTCGAGCAGGGGCTTGATTGCCCGGCCGAAGGCCTTCAGGATGCCGTCCTTTTTAGCACGGGGCATAGCGGGATCTCCCCAGATGCCGGCCTTGGAACCGCCTATGGGCAAGTCCATCACGGCAAATTTATAGGTCATGGCCCGGGCCAGACCGAAGATCTCCTCGGTCGAAATATCGGGCAGCATCCGGGTGCCGCCGCCGGCACCGGCCAGGGACATGGTGTCGACGACGACGACCCCCTGCATCCCTGTTTCCGGGTCGTAAACATGCACAATCTTCTCCGGACCGAGTTCATCGGCCATGCTCAAACAGTCTGACATTGCCACCCTCCTCTATAGGGTTTGGGAAAACGGTGAACCTCATGTTCCTTACGCCAGGTGGTAACATAAACGCGGCGCTGCTTGCTTGTCAATGTATTTCCCTAGCGTATTTTTAAGAGACTCGATTGCGTTTCATCGAGACAGATCGTCCCTGGTGAGTTCGATATACGCCGGTGGATCCCCGCCCTTGAGATCAAGGGGGCCGGGGGGATTGCGCTTTACATATCGATCTTCAGGGTGTCGGCGGCATAGCGCACCATGGACATGTCTTCGTCCTGGGTGACCTTCGCGATGCCGTCCTGGCGTTTCATGGAGCCGGAGCGTACGATGCCGGCGATCTCCCAGGCGTAGGGGTGGAAGTTGAAGCGCTTGCGGTGCAGGTAGTTCGCCAGGGCGTTGAGCAGGCAGTTGGTGGAATTGGGGTCGGTGTCCTCCGGCTTCACCCAGCCCAGGCCCCTGATCTCCTCGATGATCCGGTCCTCGTCGTAGTCCATGAAGGCCAGCGGGTGGATGTTGGTCGGCCAGCGCTCGGCATCGATGGCAAGGTCGGCGTCGGTGAGAAAGTACCTGCCGATTTCGGGTCCGACGGCGGCCAGCAGGGGGTCGCGGACCGTGCGCTGGGTGATGCGCTGCAGGCGCGGGTTGGTCTTCATGATGGCCGAGCTGATAGGGGCCTGGCCCGGCGACCAGCCGTAGGCCACGAGTGGAATGTCGTAGGCCAGGGCGGTCTTGAGGATCATGGACTTCACCAGGCCGATGCAGGTGGTGCAGATGGAGCTCGCCCGGTCGAGGGTCTTGGGGCTGTAGATGTCCTTCTTGGCGGCTGTGGAGAAGGCCTTCTGCATGAGCGCAAACGGCGGCCGCACCATGATGCTCGTGGCGCCGATGGTGTCGGTCATGTGAAGGATGTTGGTCTTGGCCTGGCTCGAGACGAAGCCGTTGTCTAAGGTCCAGGCCAGGATGTTCATGTTGTATTTTTGCTTGAGCACGTACATGGTGTAGGTGGAGTCCTTGCCGCCCGAGTAGGCCAGCAGCACGTCGAAGACATGCGTGCCCCGCTTTTCATCGAGGAGCTGCTCGAACTTTCGGATGTAGGCCTTCTTCTCCGCCTCATCGGGCAGAGGGGTATGCCGGCAGTAGTTGCAGACCGCCTGATCGTCGAACGATATGCCGGGAAAGGTCTCCGGCAGCACGCATCTCGAACATGTCTTCATTTCTTCAACGCCTCCTTGTCGATCTTGCCCGAGGACTTCTTGGGGAGCGAGCCCACGATGTTCCAACGCCGCGGTTGTTTCTGCGGGGAGAGTTCTTCCCGGATATAGGCTATGAGGGGCTCGAGCTGGAAAGTCTTCGCGTCGATGGGCACGATGAAGGCCTCGGGCACCTCGGAGAGGAGCTCATCCGGCCTGCCGATGACCGCGGCTTCGTGCACCAGGCGGGATGCGATGATGGCGTCCTCGATCTCCTTGGGCGAGATGCGTTCGCCGCCCACCTTGAGCATCTCCTTCTTCCGGCCCGTAAGGAAGATGAAGCCCTCGTCATCCTTGTAGCCAAGGTCGCCGGTCACGAGCCCCCAGGGTTTGAGGGCCTTGTCGGTCTCCTCCCGGTCCTGCCAGTAGCCCTGCATGATATTAGGGCCGGCAGCGCAGATGTTCCCCTCCGTGTGCGGGGGGAGGGCGGTGCCGCTGTCGTCCCGCACGGTGATTTCCACGCCTGGGATGGGAATGCCGATGGAGCCGAGCTTGTCCTTAAGCCTCTCCGGCGGCAGGTAGGAAAGCCGGGCAGAGGCCTCGGTGGCGCCATACATGACGTAGAGGGTAGCGTTCCGGATGCATTCCAGGAGTCTCCCCCTGAGCGCCGGGGCCATAGCCCCGCCGGCCTGGGTGACGATGCGCAGGCTGGGGATCTCGGTCTTGGCGAAGATGGAGCGGTTCAAAAGGATGGCGAAGGTGGAGGGCACCCCGGCAAAGAGGGTGCATTCCTTCTTGACCATCTCGTCGATCACCGCGTTGGGGAAGGCGAAGCGGTTGTTGATGACGATGGAACCGCCGGTAGCAAAGTGTGTGTTCAAGAGCGTCTTGCCGTAGACGTAGTGGAAAGGGAGGATTGCCATGGCCCGGTCGTTCTCGGTCAGCCCGAGGTAGGCGACGATGGCGGCGGTGTTTGCGCACAGGTTTTTGTGGGTGAGCATGACACCCTTGGACTTGCCCGTGCTTCCGGAAGTGTACACGATGGCGGCCAGGCTGCTCTCGTCGATCTGCGCCGCGGGTGCGTCGTCCGGCATAACCTCGCTGGTCTTCCAGGATACATATTCCCCGCCCGGATGCTCGAATGCGATGTCGGGCCCGATGATCACGGGCGCCGCGATGCCGGAGAGCCGAGCGGCGCTCGCCTTGGAGAGCAGGCATATGCGCGCGCCGGAGTTCTCGAGGAAGTAGGCGACCTCGGCCCTGGTGGACCGGTCGGGGACCTCGACGCTCACGCCGCCGGCCTTGAGGATGGCGTAATAGGCCCGCACGGAGTCGAGCGAGTTCTCCATCACCAAGAGGACTCTCTCGCCCGATTTCAGCCCCTTTTCCCTGAGCAGGTGGGCCAGGCGGTTGGCCGAGGAATCGATCTCCTGGTAAGTGGCCTTGATCGCACCGTGGTAAAGGGCGATCTTGTCTGGGAATCTCTCTGCGGTTTCTTCCAGGTAGTGCTGAACCAGTGCTGCCACTATGCAACACCCTTTTTGTTCAGGAAGGCGATGATATTGTCGATGGTCTCGAGGTTTTCGGGAACGAGCTCCTCGTCCTCGATCTTGATGGAGAATGTGGATTCGAGGAATTCCACGAGCTCGAGGACACCCGTGGAATCCATGATCCCGGACTCAATGAGGGACATGGATGGGTCGATGACGGTGTCGCTGCGGCCCATCACGAAATTCTCCTTTATGAAATTGATGATCACATCCTTGGTGGCAGGCATGTATCCTCCCCGTTTAAGCCATTGTGTACAATGAATATCGGCATGCGCTTCGACAATCATTACAGAAGCAATGGTGAAAATACCCCGCAGCCGTGCCTCAAACTAAAATGGCTTCACAACCCAAATCCTTCATCTATCCTGAATCTTCAGGGGGCTCGGCATCCTTGGCACCCCTTGATACCGAGGAGGATCGGGGGGTGCTTTTAAATCCCGATCTTCACCGGCGCTTTGCCTGCGGCTGCTTTTCCTGGTTGCAATTCCTGAAAAATGACCTTATGATAAGCCTCTAACCGTCGGAAGAACCAGGTCATGAGCCTTTCCGAAAGGGCAGATGGGAGTGTTTCTTGGAGGGGGTATGCCGAGGGTATCTTTGTTTATTCCCTGTACGGTGGATGTTCTCTTGCCGGAGGTGGGCGAGGATGCTTGGGCCCTACTTTCCAGGCTGGGTGTGAATACGGTCTATCACGAGGAGCAGACCTGTTGCGGCCAGCCGCTTTTCAACGCGGGCTATCGAGATCATGCCCGGCAGCTTGCCAAGCACTTCATCGAGATCTTCGGCGAGGACGAGGCCGTCGTGAGTCCTTCGGGTTCGTGCGTGTGTATGGTGAAGCATCACTATCCCGAGCTGCTTGCGGACGAACCCTGGTGGCGGGCGCGTGCGGCGGATCTCGCGGGGAAGGTCTACGAGCTCACTCAGTACATCGTGGATGTGCTCGGCCGCACCGATGTGGGGGCCTCCTTCGCGGGGAAGGTGACCTATCACGAGTCATGCCACATCTTGAGGGGGCTTGGGATTTCCGATCAGCCTCGGCGTCTCATCGAGGGCGTGCAGGGGGCGCAGTATGTGCCGCTCAACAATGCCCAGACCTGCTGCGGCTTCGGCGGGGAGTTCTCCTTCCAGTTCCCGGAGATCTCCGAGGCCATGCTGAAGGACAAGGTGAACAGCTTCCTGAGTTCGGGGGCGGAGGTGCTCGTCCTGAGCGAACCCGGCTGTTTCCTCAACATCAACGGATATCTCCATCGCCATCATCCGGGGAAAAGGGTCATGCATATCGCCAGCTTCCTGGCGGGCAAGTCAAAGGAGGCCTGATATGGAAGTGCGGACCACCCATTTCAGGGAAGTGGCAGTGCAAGAGATGCAAAACGAGCTCACCCAGGCCTTTCTCTCGCTGCTCCCGCCGGGGTTTACCCTCCTGCGTCAGCTCGCGATGTCGACCTATCCCGATCCCGATGCCGCCCAGGAGTACTCCCGGGCCATCCGGGCCGAGGTGATCGCCCGGCTGCCCGAACTTCTCGAGGAATTCGAAAGGAATGCCTTGGCCCAGGGAGCGAAGGTCATCTGGGCCCGCGACGCGCACGAGGCGAATCGATTCATCCTCGATCTGGCGAAGGAGCGGGGGGTAACCTACGTCACCAAGGGCAAATCCATGGTGACCGAGGAGATGGGGCTCAACGATCATCTGATACAGAACGGGATCGAGGCGTTCGAGACCGATCTCGGGGAGTTCATCACGCAGCAGCTTTGCCGGCCGCCGTTTCACATCGTAGGGCCGGCCATCAATGTGCCGCCGGCTGAGATCTGCGAATGCTTCCTGCAGAAGGGCTGCATGGAAGAGCCGACCGTTGACCCCGTGCAGTTGGGCTATGCCGCGCGGAGGTTCCTGCGTACGAAATTTCACCACCTCGCCATGGGCATCGTCGGGGTGAATATGGCGGTGGCATCCACAGGGACCATCATCAACGTGGAGAACGAAGGGAACATCCGCATGACCAAGTCCTCTCCGCGGACCCTGGTGGCTGTCATGAGCATGGAGAAGGTGGTCCCCACCATGGAGGATGCCCTGCACATGCTCAGGCTACTCTGCCGGAACTGCACGGGTCAAAAGATATCAAGCTATGTCTCGCTGGACACCGGGCCGAAAAAGGGCTCTGAGATCGACGGCCCGGAGGAGCTCTTCATCGTTATCGTCGACAACGGCCGTTCCGAGATCTATCGCGATCTCCTGGCGCGCGAGGCGTTGCGGTGCATCCGCTGCGGGGCGTGTCTGAATACCTGCCCCGTGTATGCAAAGATCGGCGGATACCCCTACGGTTTCGCCTATTCCGGACCCATGGGGCAGATGCTCAACCCCCTCCTTTTGGGGCTGACGCAGACGCAGGACCTCTACCGCGCCACTACGCTGTGCGGCGCCTGCCGGAGCGTGTGCCCGGCGGGCATCGACCACCCGAGTCTGTTCCTTTACTATCGCGCCAAGGATGTGTCCGGGGACGAAGCATTCAAGGCCAAAACGCGGCCGCCCATGGAGCAGGCGGTTTTCCGCCTGCTCGCCTTCGGGATGAACCATGGCTGGGCATGGAAGCTCGGGGTGAAATGCATCCGGCCATTCTTCAACCTGGCCGCCCGTCACGGATACATCAGTGACCTGCCGGGGCCTTTCAAGGGTTGGTTCGGGTGCCGGGATCTTTCATCCATGCCGAAGAAGACATTCCATGAGCGCTGGAAGGATCTCGTGCAACAGAAGGCGCATGCGTCCCAACACGGTCGCTGAGGAGGAGATTGTCATGCCAGGAAACGCACGGGATGAAATCTTGAAGAAACTGAAGGCGGCGCCGAGGACAGAGGTGCAACCAAGGCCTAACCCGCCCGCGCTTGCCGAGCGCTCCCTCGATCGGGAGCAGATTATCCAGAAATTCACTGCCGAGCTGAACGCCCAGACCGGGGTTGTACATCGAGCCAAAACCAGCGGGGAAGCTTTACGCATCCTCACCGAGGTGGCAAGCGCGGAAAAGCTGCAGTCGGTCATGCTCTCCACGGATGTTTGCCTGGCCGCGCTGGATCTCGGGCGCTGGGGGGAGAAGGCCGGTATACAGGTTTTCACCGCCGGGGATTTCCCGGACCGCGAGTCTTACCGGGATGCGGTTTTCGAGGTGGATGCGGGCATCACCGGCGCGGATTTCGCCGTTGCGGAGACTGGAACCCTGGGCCTCATCTTTAACGCCAAACAGTCCCGGCTCATTTCCATCGCACCTCCGCTCCATATCGCCCTCGTGCCCCTCGATCGCCTCCTCCCCATCTATGAGGATGTGGTGGATAAGGTATTCGCGGATAAAGAACACCTCCCCAGCCAGTTCTGCTTCATTACCGGCCCGAGCGCCTCGGCCGATATACAGGCTACGGCTTTCAAGGGTATGCACGGGCCGAAGAAGGTGATCGTCATCCTGCTCGAATCGTGATGTGCTTCTGCCATGCATGGCACTAAAAAATCTCATACCCCCATCGCCCCTGCGTTTTCAAGGGGGGGCAGACATCCGCGGGACATACCTGGCCATCGCCCAGCGGGCCCGCCTTCGGCACGTCTAATTATGCAATCCTGTACAATTGTGGGAGGGGAGAGGGGGGCGAGTCTATATACAATCTTGTGAGTTCCGGGGTTTTATATTATATAATGGGGCCAAAATCGAGCGGGGAAGGGGACTCGGGTGAAGATAACCGCTTCCGAGGTTGAGCACGTGGCCCGGCTGGCCCGTCTGAACCTCGATGCACAGGAGATCGCGCGCTTCCAGCGGGAACTGAACTCCATCCTGGACTACATGGATCTCTTGAACGAGGTCGATACGGTAGGGGTGGAGCCCACCGTGCATACCCAGTCTATCAGCAACGCCCTCCGGCAGGATGAATTGCAGCCTTCGCAGGATCTTAGGGATGCCCTGGCTAACGCCCCGCGCCAGAAGGACGGATCGATCGTGGTCCCGAAGGTGCTGGAGTAGACACCGATGCTGGAGACCGCACGGCGCTACAGGCGCGACGGCATAAGCCCCGTCAGGGTCGTTCAAGACCTTATCGCAAAGATAAAAACCGAGCCTTACAATGCCTATATATCGTATGACGAGGAGGGGGCGCTCCGCGCCGCGCGGGAGGCCGAGAAGGCCCTCGAACAGAACGGGGAGGAACTCCTCATCGGGCTCCCGATAGCGGTCAAGGACAATATCTGCACCAAGGGGATCCCCACGACCTGTGCCTCGCACATCCTCGCCAACTTCGTTCCGAGGTACAACGCCCACGTGGTCGAGCGCCTCAGGGCGCTCGGCGCGGTGATCATCGGCAAGACCAACCTCGATGAGTTCGCCATGGGTTCGACCACGGTTTCCAGCTTCAAGGGTCCCACGAAAAATCCATGGGACATGACGAAGACCCCGGGGGGCTCGAGCGGCGGGTCCGCGGCTGCCGTGGCCGCCGGCCTGTGTGCCGGCGCGCTGGGATCGGATACCGGCGGATCGGTCAGAATGCCCGCCAGCTTCTGCGGGATAACGGGTTTGAAGCCCACCTATGGCTCCGTATCCCGCTTCGGTCTCGTGGCCTTCGCTTCCTCCCTCGACCAGATCGGCCCCATGGCGCGAACCGCCCGCGATGCCGCTGTCCTCTACGATGCCATCAAGGGCCATGACCCCAAGGACTCCACGAGCGTGGCCCGGGGATACCGCCATACACCGCTCGACGGCATCGATCTGAAGGGTATACGCATCGGCGTTCCGCAGGTCTTCTTCGGCGCAGGGCTTGCCCACGATGTGGAGCGGGCCGTACGCTACGGGCAGAAGGTTTTCGAGGAGCTCGGGGCCAGGATCGTCGCTGTCGATTTGCCGCACATCCCCTACGGCGTCGCGGTGTATTACATCATCTGCACGGCCGAGGCGAGCTCGAACCTCGCCCGCTACGACGGCGTCAGATACGGCGTGCGTGCATCCGGGGCCAAGGACCTCCTCGATCTGTACCTGGAGACAAGAGCGGCGGGGTTCAACACCGAGGTGAAACGGAGGATCATGCTCGGCACCTATGTCCTCTCCGCCGGCTACTATGACCAGTACTACCGCAAGGCGTCCCAGGTCAGGACCTTGATCGTGAAGGACTTCGCCAGAGCCTTCGAAGACTGCGACATCATCCTGGGACCCACCACGCCCTGCACGGCATTCGGGCTGACCGACATGATAGACGATCCGCTCTCCATATACCTCCTCGACATCTACACCATCCCCGCCAACCTTGCGGGTATACCGGCACTAAGCATCCCTTGCGGCTTCGGCGATACGGGACTGCCGATCGGCATGCAGCTCATGGCGCCTGCCTTCCGGGACGACCTCCTCCTCAGCGCAGGGATCGCCTTCCAGGATGTGACGAATTTCCATAGGGTGAAACCGTGATGGACTACGATGTGGTCATCGGTCTCGAGGTTCATGCGCAATTGCTCACGCGCACCAAGATCTTCTGCGCCTGCTCCACGAACTTCGGCGATGCACCCAACACCAATACCTGCCCGGTCTGCATGGGGATGCCGGGCGTGCTCCCGGTGCTGAACGGGAAGGTGGTCGACTTCGGGATCAAGCTCGGTCTCGCCATCCATGCGAACATTGCCCCGCGCAACGTCTTCGCCCGCAAGAATTACTTCTACCCCGATCTTCCCAAGGGCTACCAGATAACCCAATACGAATACCCCTTGTGCACCAAAGGGTATCTGGATATCGACCTCAAGGGGGATACCAAGCGTATTGGCATCACCCGCATCCACATGGAGGAAGATGCCGGCAAGCTCATCCATGATGATTGCGGCCCCAATAGCTATGTGGATTACAACCGTGCCGGAGTGCCGCTCTTGGAGATTGTCTCCGAGCCCCATATCACCGGAACGGACGAGGCGGTGGCCTACCTCAAGGCCCTCAGACAGCTCCTCGTCTACCTCGAGATCTGCGACGGGAACATGGAGATGGGCTCCTTCCGGTGCGACGCCAATGTTTCCCTGAAACCCAAGGGCAGCACGGCCTTCGGCATACGCACCGAGATCAAGAACATGAACTCCTTCCGCAATGTTCAGAAGGCTCTCGACCACGAGATCGCCAGGCACCGGCAGATCCTGGAGACAGGCGGCGAGGTCGTCCAGGAGACGCGGCTCTGGGACGCCGTCCAAGGCGTTACCCAGTCCATGCGCTCCAAAGAAGAGAGCCACGATTATCGCTACTTCCCCGAGCCGGATCTCATCCCGCTCGATATAGGCACGGCCTGGACCGAAACAATGCGCCGAACCTTGCCCGAACTCCCCTTCGAAAAACGCGCGCGCTTCATGCATCAATACGACCTGAGCTTCTACGATGTCGATGTCCTGACCCAG
>CAYGXB010000071.1:0-11583 GCA_964353605.1 uncultured Bacteriovoracaceae bacterium | reverse complement strand
CATCATCCTCACCTTCAACCAGATAGAATACACCAAGGCATGCCTTGCAAGCATCGTTGACCATACCCAAGCCCCCTATGAGATCATCGTCGTCGACGACGGCTCCACCGACGGCACCAGGGCATTCCTAGTCGATTATGCCAAAACCCATGGGCAGTGCGCGGTCATCCTGAACGATGAGAACAGGGGATTTGCCGGCGGCAACAACCAGGGGATCGAAAAGGCCCAAGGCGATTACATCCTCCTGCTCAATAACGACGTGCTCGTCACCCAGGACTGGCTCGAGCGGCTGATTGCCCATATGGAACCCTACCCGGATATCGGCATGCTCGGCCCTATGAGCAACTCTGTCTCCGGACCCCAGCTCGTCGAGCAGGTACCGTATGGCAATGATATGGAAAAGATGCAGGCCTTTTCCATCGATTTCGCACACGCGCATGCGGGACAAACCCAGGATGTCCTGCGCCTGGTTGGCTACTGCCTACTCCTGAAGCGGGAAGTCGTCGACCTCATCGGGGGGCTCGACGAAAACTATGGCAGCGGCAATTTCGAGGACGACGACCTCTGTCTCAGGTCCGCCATCGCGGGCTTCAGGCATGTCATCGCGAGAGACGTCTTCGTCCACCACTTCGGGAGCATGACGTTCAAGGGGAATGCCATCAACTACAACGCTACCCTGGAGAAAAACCGAACGCTCTTCGCCCGAAAATGGTCTCATATCGTCACCATGAAAGAAGGGGGGTACGAGGCCAGCCTCCAAAGACAAGCCCAGATCGGCGAGCTCCTCCACTGGGGTGAGCAACGCTTTGCAGAGGGCAATCTCAGATGGGCAGCCAAACTCTTCGAACGAATCCAAATCATGGATCCCGGCAATACCCAGGCGATGAACAACCTCGGCGTCATCCAGTGGCAGCTCGGGAATGTCGAATCAGCCATTGATATCTTCCAGCATGCTTTAATCATAGACCCTGCCAATACGGATGCGTTGGCGAATCTCTCCCAGGCTGTGACGGAAACGGCCAGGATCGACATACTCAAAACTGATCTCCTTGAAACGCTCAGGAGAGTCCAGCCCGACAGCCTCGACCTCAAGATGCTCGATGCGGCATGCAGGACGTAATGCTTCATCGAAGGGGTGCGGAATCCGGATGAAGGGATGATATTCCTGATTGCCAGGCGGCACGGTATCTTCCATTACCAGGGGCAGAGCTACGAGCTCTCCCCGATAGCATACCCCGCTGTGGATATGGACCAGATCCTTGTGGTGAACAAAAGTCTGGCCCGGTCCATCTGCGAAGAACATTCGACGAACATAGCCATCGCAAGGTTCGAGGTGCAGAAGATCCCGGGATTTCCGAAACCGCTCGAATGCCCCCCGCATGCCCTCCCTCCGGGAAAGAACCTCATGCTCTTGAGAGGCGGCGGCATCGGAGACTTGATCATGCTCACGCCTGCGCTCAAGACACTCAGGCGGATGTGCGGTGACAGGATCAGGCTCCACCTCTCCACCTTTGCTAACCGGCACCCTCTCTTCGATGACCTTCCCTTTATCGACAGGCTCTTTCCGCACCCCATACGGCTCTCGGAATTCATACTGCACGCGGATTACTATGTGGAGTTCTCCGACCCAAAACAGATCTTCAACCATATTAACATGACCGACTTCCACCTCGACTCCCTCCACATCGATCTAGCCTCCATCCCCGCTTCCGATAAGAAGCCGACGATCTCCTCCGACCTCGCCAAGTCTGAGGATATGAAGGCCTACCTGAATGAGCATTGTCCCCCAGGGCGGATACGGGTCCTCTGTTCCCTAGGAGGGAGCGATAGGATCAGGGATCTGCCACCTGTCATCCTGGATACCATCGCTGCCCAGTATACCGACATCCTCTTTCTGGTTACCGGCAACATGCCACACAACAATGCCCTTTCCAATATCACCGCCCTCGACACCTCACGGGGCCTGGACGCATTCGTCACGGCCATCAATGAATGCGACTTTGTCCTTTCGACGGACAGCTCGGCCTACCATATCGCCGCAGCGCTGAATAAACCGGCCCTCACCTTCTTCGGTCCCATAGCATCGGCCCTGAGGACTACTTATTACCCGAAGCTTATTCCCGTCGATGCCCACTACACCGGCGAGACCTGCACCTCGCCCTGCGGAATCAGCTCGATCACCGAGACCCCTCCAGAGATCGCCATTGGTGCTAACCAGGCAAGATCCTTGCAGGCCGGCATGCCGATCACCACCTATGCGGGGAATACCTTCGCCTTCGACCCGCACAAGGGCTGTCCTGAGGCGAACGCCCTGAACACGCCCTACAGCCCCTGCCTGTCTTTTCCCCGGGATAACATCCTGGAAGGGTTCAAGAGGCTGCTTGCTCTCAGATGAAAACCATTGCCTTTTGCATGATCGTGAAGAATGCGGCGGAGGATATCAAGGTGATCGTCCCGCGCCTGCAGCGCATCGCCGTGGAGTTGGTGATCGTGGATACGGGATCGACGGACGGCACCCCTGAGGTGGCGCGATCCCTCGGGGCACGGGTGATTTCCTTCGTCTGGACCGACTCCTTTGCCGAGGCGCGTAATGTCTACATCGACGAGGCAACGGCGGATTGTATCTTATCGTTCGATACCGACGAGAGGATCGCCGCGAGGGATCTGCGCTTGATTGCAGATGCCGCGCAGAAGGCCCCCCGGGGATTCCTCATGACCACGCGGAACTATGGACATGATCCGTCTGTGGAAGGGTTCAGGAAGTGCACCGGAGAATATCCGGAGTTTGAAAGGGGATATGCGGGGTGGGCCCCATCTACGAAGGTGAGAATGTTTCCCAGGATCGAGGGCGTCTCCTACCGGGGAGAGGTGCGGGAGCTCATAGAGCCATCCCTCCAACGGCTCGGTCTACCGATCGACGAGATTGCCGTACCGATCCATCATTTCGGCATCCAAGACCGGGAGAAGCGACTCTATTACCGCCGGCTCCTGGAAAAGAAAACCGCCAACCTTCCGGAGGACCCGCGCGCCCAGTTTGAGCTCGCCGTCGAGGATTACCACCTGGGAAGGTACGACCACACCGCGCAAGGGATAGAAAAGGCGATAGCGCTCCATGGGTCAGGCAAGAGAGGATTGTATTTCGATCTCCCAGAAGCATACAATCTTCTCGGGGTGGCATGGATGAAACTCGGTGAGAACGAGAAAGCTCTCGAAGCCTTTGATAAAGGGGTTAAATTGCGAGGCGCCAATCTCTCTGTCCTGAAACGCAACCGGGACATCCTCCTCAAAAAGGCCAGCCAGCCTTCCTTGGGGGCGGTCATGATCGTGAAGAACGAGGAGGAGCATCTCGGGGGCATCCTTTCCGATATCATAGGTGTCGTGGATGAAGTGGTCGTGGTCGATACCGGCTCGACCGATAACACCATCAAGATCGTGCAAGCGCACGAGACCCGCATCGGGCACTTTGCCTGGTGCAACGACTTCTCGGCAGCGCGGAATGCATCCATAGATCTGGCACAGGCGGATTACCTCCTATGGCTCGATGCGGATGACCGGATAGACGCAAAAGCAACCGCGGCCCTTGTCGCACTGAAGCAGCGCCTGCGGTCGGAGAAAGACAGGGCCTACCTGCTCAAGATCCTCTGCGAGACAAGGGATGCCTGCGACAGCGTTAGCTACCAGACACGGATATTCCCGAACAGATCGGACATCCGGTTTGAAGGCAGGATCCATGAACAGATCCTCCCGTCGATCGAGCGGGCGGGCATCAAGGTAGAGATTCTCGATATCCCCATCCGGCATACGGGCTATCATGAACCGGAGGCCAGACTTTTTAAGGGCAGACGCAATCTGGCCATCCTCCTCGATGAGCTCAAAGAGGGCAAGGCCACGCCGATGCAGTACTTCTTCATCGCCATGAGCTATTTCGGACTCTATGAGTACGAACAGTGTCTCGAACATATCAAACGGGCGCGGGAGGGCGTGGGGAAAGAGAGCTGGCTTAAATACAGCTTTTCGCTGGCTGTGGACAGCTATCTCCAACTCGGGAGGATAGATGACGCCCTGGAGGAATTGCACCAGGCCATAGTGGAATTCCCGGAAAGCGGGCTCCTGCAGTACTCCCTGGGAGTGGTCTCGCTCCAGGCTGAAAGAATAGATGCAGCGATAAAGGCCTTCGAAAAGGCTGCCAAACTCGGCATCGAGGTCGAGACCTTTCCCGTCCCGTCGAATATCCAGGAGAAACTTCCCTGCTATTACGGCGAAACGCTGGAAAAGGCAGGCAGGAGGGAGGATGCCATCAAGGCTTACCGGGCATCCCTCAAGGTGAACCCTGAGTGGCTGCCGTCCATCACCGCCCTTGGGATGGCACTCCTGCGGTCGGGCAAGGTCAAGGAGGCCCTGCCATATCTCGAGCAGGCGCAACGGAAGACGCAGCAGTATGATCATCCCCTCTGGCTCGGCCTTGCCAGCATTTATTGCTTCCTGGGCAGGTATAAGGATGCGCACGTCCTCTATCTCGAAGCGCTTGAACGATTTCCCGACGACGTTGAACCCTTGACCGGCCTTATCCGGACGAGCATCGAGATCGATGTTGTTGTCGACCTCGTCTCGGCCCTCGATGCCCTCATGCACAAGCTTGGCATGGACAACGACCGGGAGATCGATTCCGTGCAGGCGATCGCCGGGATATGTGCCGAGGTCGGCAGGGGACTCCTCCCCCACAGCCGGATACATGCGCTCAAGCTGGCAGAGTCGTCCCTGCGACTAGACGAAGCGAGCCCGGAAGCACTCCTCCTCGTGGCGGATATTGCAATCGCGAATGGCGATACCAAGGGTGCGATTGCCTCCCTGGAAAAGGCCGTCCTTCACGGCATATCCCGGGAGCAGGTGGAAGCGCGAATGAAAACGATCCAAGTGGAAACCCTCTTTTAAAACCCGAATTTTCAAGACCCCCTCCCCCGCGGATCCTCTTGTCCCACTCAGGGGAATGAAAGGGTCGATGTGAAGGAGTTGATTGCACATGAAGGTGCTATATTTCAAATATGACTGGACCATCGTGGATGATGACATCATCCACGGCCTCAGGGACATCGGTGCCGAGATCGAAATCCTCGATGTGATCACCGGCGGGGGTACCCGGTCACAGACCCTGTTCATGGACGAGATCACCCACAGGGTATATACCTTTCATCCCGATATCGTCATGTGCACCAACGAGTATGCCCTTGATGAAGGCGGGTATCTCGCGCGGCTCTTCGCCCATTACCGGATTCCGGTCGTCATGTGGTACATCGACAAGCCGCCGGTGGCGGAGGGAAAGAAGTCCCAGAAATTCCTGAAGGAAGCCACTCTTGTTTTCGTCACGGACAGGGTTTATATAGATCATCTCAGGCATCAGGGATTTCCACATGCCTTCTGGATGCCGCTGGGCGCGAATCCTGAAAGAACGAAAGCGCCGCGAACCAATCCCGATCTGCCCCCCATGTTCGTCGGCGCGCTCGAGATGAAGAAGATTGCAGAGATCGAGAGCAGGCTCATCAACGCGTGGCCGGACATGCGCGAAGTCGACCGGGTGTTCATCGAAGGTGCCGTCGAATACTATCGGGTGCATCGCCTGGCGGATGTCAGTGAGGCCATTGAAGCCCTCATGGCCGAGACCGGACTCAGCCTCGACCTGCCGATGGGTGCGTGGAGGGATCTCGAACGGTTCATCGAGTTCGAAGCCAGTCTGAGGCAAAGGTTGTCCATAGTCCTGGGATTGCAAGACCTCGGGATCGTGGCGGTGGGGGAAACGACCTGGCGCGATATGCTGGGCCCCGAACATCACCTGCCCTCTGTGACCTATGGATCGGAGGCCCTCATCAACCTATACAACCGGGCCCTCTGTCAGATAAATATCACGAAGTACCAGCTCAAGAAGGGCGTCACCCAGAGGGTTTTCGACGTCCCGCTGGCAGGCGGCATTTGTCTCACGGATCGTCGGGATGATGTCTACCTCCTTTTTGATGTCCCGGCCGAGATCGATATATTCGAGACACTGGACGATCTCAGGCGGCAAATTGCGGATTACAGGGCTGAACCTCTCCAAAGACTGGAAAAAATACGGAGGGCAAAAAGGAGGGTTGAGGAGCAGCATCTCTACCGGCACAGGCTTCAGGACATCTTTGCCACGGTGAGAACGTGCAACGTGTCCTTCAATCTGGCGGAAGATGACCCTCTCTACAATCAGATCAAACCATACCTGCCAAAGCCACAGATCGAGGTGCATGACCGATTAGGGGCTATCCTCCTGACGAAGCCGGGCGATCTCCTCTGCGAGGATATCATGTGGGGCCTGCGTCAGTCAGGGGTTGCCGTGAGCCTCTTCAATGCCGAGATCCGGGATAGAGGCGGGCAACGGCAGGCCGTCTTCGATATAAAAAGGTTGAAAGGCATGCTCGGCGAGCTCAAGCCCGATTTTGTCATATCGAATAATGGGCTTGGGGTGGATATGTCAGGGTCGATACCGGAGGTGCTTTCAGCACAGGGCATCCCCTTTGTGACGTGGTACACGGATGAGCCCAACCTCGTCGAGACAGAAGGGTCGCTCAAATACCATACCAGGGGCACGCTTGTCTTCTGCTTCGACAGGGTCTATATTTCTGCCCTCCAAGAACGGGGGTTCGCATATGTTGGGCATCTCCCCCTGGGGGTTAATACAGACAGGTTTCACCCGGCTCAAGGTGAAGCCCTTGCAGATGTAATCTTCGTGGGTTCGACAGGGATCAAGCAGATCGAGGAGATCAGGGTGAAGCTTGAACGTATGGGGGTTGACCCCCAAGCGATAGACCCTTCCATAGAAGAGCTTGTCCGCCTGTACCTGAAGAACTGGAGAGCGCAAGTTGAAGAGGTCTTCAAGGGACATTACCACGGCAGGTCCCTCCCCGAGGAAGCCTTGGGAATTGTGTATGCCTGGATAGAACTCCGGGCTGGTCAAAGCTTGCGCGTCAGGCTCCTTTCCCAGCTCAAGGGAGAGCATCTCAGGATCATCGGTGAACAGGCATGGAAATCCATCTTTGAGGAAAAGTATTATGCCGGCGAGATCCCTTACAAGGGCCATAACCTCGCGGGGGTCTACAGCGCTTATCCCCTTGTGCTCAACATTTCGAGACCCCAGCTCAAGACGGCCGTAAACCAGCGGGTTTATGATGTCCCTGCCTGCGGTGGCTTCCTGCTCACGGATATGCGCGAGGAGCTCTCCGAACTTTTTGCCGAAGGGGAGATGGCGATCTACACCTATGATGACGACCTCGCCGCCAAGGTCAGGTATTATCTGACGCGACCCGACGCAAGGAGACGGATGGCGCTGGCTGCCAGGCAAAAGATTGTCGCCAACCATACATATGTACACCGTATCAGGACAATCCTGGAGGTTGTGCTGCAACATAAGAAGGCTTATGCGGGGCGATCCGTATACGGGAAAACAGTTCAACCATAATCATCTGCATGAGTTTCGATGATAGCAGAAGACAGGTAGGAGAATCAAAGGCGGTCATATATGCGGATGTTGCTTGCGTAATATCGAAATCCTGCTGGAGCATCTCGTGGAGTATGAACAAAGACCTCTGGCCAACGCGCTGTTCGAGGGACGCAAGCGCACCATCTCCTTGCGGCTCCTTCAAATGCAATGGGTGGATGGCATCCTAACCGAGAAAGGTGCGGAGGGGGTGCGGATGTTCAAGGAGCGGTACAGGGAGATAACGGCGGTGCTCCTGGATATGACCATGCCGAAGAAGTCCGACAAGGATGCCTACCTCGAGATGAAGAAAACCGGTCCGAACCTGAAGGTGCTCCTGGCCTCAGGATTCAAGCATGATGAGCGGGTGGAGGCGGTATTGCATCTTGGCATGCAGGGGTTCATGCAAAAACCCTTCAGCCTCGATGCGCTCGCCAAAGCCACCTTCGCAGTTCTCAACGCGTAATACTCTATCCTCCCTTGATTTCAAAGGGAGACCACGTATCCGTCGGGCAGGCCCTTCGTAAGACAACGTCTCGCGAAGGGCCTGCCCGACGCATGTCTAGCTCCCCTTAAAACCCCAAGGGGATGGGGAGTTGAGGCTCTAATAAATCACCGCGGCCAGGTAGCCGACGACCGAAGACCTGTCTCCGGTGACATCCCCCGAGTTGGCATACTTGAGCACCTGGGCGGTATTTCTTGCAATACGCTTTGCGTAGAGCATGGCGCTCATGATGGGACCCCCTCCACATGCCTCGCTCGCGCCCGTATCGAGCGCCTGATCGAGGCCTTCGATATCGAACGCCTCGATCAGCCTGGCCACCTTGGTGTCCATGACGAGCGCCTTTTCATAGTGATGGAAATGCGAGAGGTCTGAGCTCGCCACCACAAGGGTGTCATCGGGGTCTGCAATGCACTCCGCGAGAGTGTCCGCGAGGGATCTGCAGGCGCCCAGGTGCTGCTGTCCCATGATGAGCGGACAGAGCTTGAAGGGTCCGAGCACGGTCTGAAGGAAGGGGAGCTGGATCTCGAGGGCGTGTTCGGCGACGTGCGATTGTTTGTCTTCTTGGATGGTTGAGGATTTCTTGAGAAGCCTTGCGCAGAATTCCTCATCCACCGGGAGGACCCCCAGAGGGGTTTCATAGCCGCCTTCCCCCCAGAGGGAAATGAAGGGGAAATGGGCGCGATGGGAAGGGCTGATGACGACCACCCGTGCATATGGCTGATCCTTGACGGCCCTGTATGCATAGGCAGCGACAGGCCCGGAATACATGTAACCGGCATGCGGGCTGATCACGGCCACGGGTTTGGCTTTCAATTCAGACACGGAGGCGTTTCCCAGGTAGGTATTGATATCCCTTTTAAGCGTATCCGGATGGCCTGGATACCAGCTCCCCGCTATGGCTGACCTGCGGATGGACCCATCCATGGTATTCCTCCTTGTAGGGGTGCTACCCTATAATGTTTAAGGGAATAGGGGCATGGAGTCAAGGGCACGCGCTTCAGGGAAGCCGCACATGATGTTCATATTCTGGACCGCCTGTCCGGAAGCCCCCTTGGTGAGATTATCTATGGCGCTGATGAGAATGCCCCGGCCGGTTTCATCATTCTTGCAGAGTCCAATGATGCACCGGTTCGTGCCCCGCACATCCTTGGTCGCCGGGAAACCATCACAGAGCACCCTGACGAACGGAGAATCGCTGTAGAACGAGTTCAGAACATCCCGCAGCGCAGACACGTCCGCTTCGGTCTGCACATAGATGGTCGAGAGCATGCCGCGCGAGATGGGGATCAGGTGCGGGGTGAATTCCACCGTGACGGGAGAGCCCGCGGCCTTGGAAAGCTCCTGCTCTATCTCAGGGATGTGCCTGTGGAACCTCCCCACCTTGTAGGCGGAGAACGACTCCCCTGTCTCACAGATATGGGCCTTGAGCGTCAGCCCCCTTCCTGCCCCCGATACCCCGGTTTTAGAATCGATGATTATGCCGGCCGTTTCTATGATTCCCGCCTGCAGCAGGGGTATGAGCGGCAAGAGGGCACTGGTAGGGTAGCAGCCCGGGTTTGCCACCAGTCTTGCACCTCTGATCTCAGCCCGGTACACCTCGCTCAGGCCGTACACGACCTCTGCGAGGAGCGCGGGGGCGGTATGTTCCTGATACCATGCCCGGTAAAGTGCGACATCCCCCAGTCTGAAGTCGGCGCTCAGATCGATGACCTTCACCCTGTCGATGATCTGCGAGATGAATTCCATGCTCGTCCCATGGGGGAGGCAGCTGAAGACAAGCTCGCATCGTGCTGCGATTACGGAGGGTTCGAATTCCTCGAGGATACGGTCGCAGTAGCCTTGCAGATATTCCAGAACGTCGCTGATCGGTTTCCCGTTATACTGGCGCGAAGAAAGGTAGGTGATTTCGGCATCGGGGTGGAGGTGCAGCAGCCTGATCAGCTCCGACCCGGTATACCCTGTGGCACCCAGGATCCCAATGGATATGCCCAAAGATGATCACCTCTTTGAAAACTGTGGCCTCTTCCTTGCCTTGTGCAATCCGTATTTCTTCCGCTCGACCATCCGCGGGTCACGGGTGATGAAGCCGGCCGCCTTCAAGGCTGCTCTCAGCTTGTCGGGGTCGAACGCGGACAGTGCCCGTGAAATGCCGTGCCTGACGGCGCCGGCCTGTCCGGAGATACCGCCGCCCGATACGGTGGCTTGGATATCGAACTGGCCTCTGGTTTCGGTGAGGTCAAAGGGCTGCATGGCAACCATCCGCAAGGTTTCCCGGTCGAAATATTCGTCGACCGGTCTGCCGTTGACCGTATATTCACCTTTGCCGGGCTTAAGCCATACCCGTGCGGTAGCGTTCTTCCTTCTTCCCGTAGCGTAAATCCTCTCTGCCATAGCATCCCCTCTTACACGTTGATCTCTTTCGGCTGCTGGGCCTCATGCGGGTGGGCGCTCCCGGCATACACCTTGAGCTTCTTGAACATGGCCTTGCCGAGGCTGTTCTTGGGAAGCATTCCCTTCACGGCATGCTTGATGATCTCTTCCGGCTGCTTGGCAAGCAAATCCTTTGCCGTGGGCTCCTTCAAGCCCCCCATGTACCCGCTGTGCCTGTAATATTTCTTTTCATCCCACTTTTTCCCGGTGAGCTTTACCTTTTCCGCATTGATCACGACGACGAAATCGCCGGTGTCAATATGGGGGGTATATGCTGGTTTCGTCTTCCCCCGCAAAATGGAAGCGATATCGGCCGCAATCCTCCCCAGCACCTTGTCGGCTGCATCGACGAGGACCCAATCCCGCATGTCGTCTTCCTTCTTCGCAAGATATGTCTTCATAAAATCCTCTCCTTTGGGGCCTAAATAGGGCTCGGATATAGCCGAAGCGACCAGGGATGTCAAGTGCCGATCCTTGGACTCATGATGCTACATTCCATGGTTATCCATCATTTCAATGACCTCTCTGCCCTTTTGCTTCAGATCCTTGTTCGGATCGGCATCCGCATCGGATTTCTTCGTGGAGGCTGCACCCTGCTTTTTGATCCACCCTTCGATCTGCACCTTGAGGCTTCCATCCTTTTCCTCAATGACCTTTATCATAGTGGATTCATAGAGCTGGCCGATCTTGTTTCCATCCGGTGCATCGAGGACGGTGACGTTCTTCCCCAGCAGGAGCATGTAGGGCTCCTGCGCTTGTGCGCCGAGACAGAATGCTCCCGTTAGGATACAAACAATAGTGAATATTCTCTTCTTCATACCTTCCTCTTTTTTTTCTTCAATTACGGAACCGAGGTCCGCGAGGGTGACATGAAACCCATGGGATCTGTCCTGGGATTGACTCTAGCATAAGCCTTTCTTCCAATGCAAGCGGATATCCCCTTGTCGGTATGCAAGGTCTAAGGATACCACTGCTGAAAATCACAGGTGTTTTCCTTATGTAGTCCCCTGTGGTCGCAATGGTTCTATGGATTCAGCACTGGGAAAAGGGGGCGTTTCATCATTTCCAGCAGAGCCATTCTCTTGGGTAAGATTGGGATGTCAACACTCTTTAGAAATGTCCCCTCCCTCGTTGATTGGTTTTATGCCCTGGT